>CAYVYD010000028.1:0-15068 GCA_964454415.1 uncultured Hyphomicrobiaceae bacterium
GGTCCGGCTAGGCGGCAACGCGGCGTTGCGGGAGGCATTCCTCTCCCGCGTCCATCCCGAGGACCGCGGCCGGGTCGTCTTGTTCCACGATTCATTCGAGACCAGCGCCGAAGCGACCGGCATGGAACTCTCCGAAATCGAATACCGGTTCGAACTCCGCCCCGGCGAACAGCGTTGGATCAGGGAGCAAAGGCTCGCCTTGCCGGCTCCGCGCGAGGACGGCTCCCGGGTCGTCGCGCTCGGTCTCGACGTCACCGCGCAAAAGGCGGGCATGGCGCGGATCGAGAGGAGCGAACAGCGATTCCGCGACATCGCGGAGATCGCCTGCGACTGGATTTGGGAAATGGACGAGGATCTGCGCTTCAGCTATCTGTCGAACAGATTCTTCGAGATTTGCCCGATCGCGCCCGAAGACGTCATCGGCAAGACGAGGCTGGAACTGGCCCACGCCAAGGCCGACGAGGACTTCTGGCTGCACCACATCGACGACCTCGCCAATCACCGCCCGTTCTACGATCTGGAGTACGAGGTCAATTGGGCCGACGGCAGCGCCAGCTATCTGTCGGCTAGCGGCAAGCCGATCTTCGACGGCAACGGCGACTTCAAGGGTTACCGCGGCACCGGCACCGACAAGACCGCCGAGGTGATGGCCCGCATGGCGCTGGAGAAGGCGAAGGTCCGGGCCGAGCTCCTGCTCGCCGAGCTGAAGGAGCGCGACTCGGAACTGACCGGGCAGAACGAGCGCTTCAACGCGGCCCTCGACAACATGTCCCAGGGCCTCGTCATGTTCGCCGCCGATCAGCGGCTGATCGTCTGCAACAAACGCTACACCGAGCTTTATCGGCTGCCCGAAACGCTCACCAAACCCGGGACGCCGCTTCGCAAGATTTTGGAAAATCGCCTGGCCAACGGCATCTACGCGGGCGGCGATCCCCGGGCCTATATGGAAGAACTGCTCGACTGGTCGAATTTCGCCGGCTTGGGCAGCCGGATCCACGACCTGAGCGACGGCCGGACCATCAAGATCGTGCACCACCCGATTTCCGCCGGCGGCTGGCTCACCACCCATGAGGACGTGACCGAGCAGCGGCGCAGCGAGGCGCGGATCGCGCACATGGCCCACCACGACGCGCTGACCGACCTGCCGAACCGGATCCTGCTGCGCGAGCGCATCCAGGACGCCTTCCGCCACGCCAACCGCGGCGAATTCTTCGCGGTGATCTGCCTCGACCTCGACCGCTTCAAGACCGTCAACGACACCCTCGGCCATCCGGTTGGCGACGAATTGCTGAGGGCGGTGGCCGAGCGTCTCAAGTCCTGCACGCGCGACACCGACACGATCGCGCGGCTGGGCGGAGACGAGTTCGCGGTCGTCCAGGTGTTCAGCGAAGGCCCGGAACATATCACCGCGCTGGCACGCCGGATCGGCGAGGAAATCAGGAAGCCGTTCGACCTGCGCGGCCACCAGGTCGTGATCGACACAAGCATCGGCATCGCGGTCGCGCCCCAGGACGCCGACGATCCGGACCTCCTGCTCAAACACGCGGACTTGGCCCTCTACCGGGCGAAAAGCGACGCCGGCGGCACCCACCGCTTCTACGAGGCGGAGATGGACGCCCGCATGAAGGCGCGCCGCGCCATGGAGCTCGATCTGCGCAGCGGGCTCGAAGCAGGCGGCTTCGAGCTCCACTACCAGCCGCTGGTCAATTTGGAGACGGGCGAGCTCTCCGGCTTCGAAGCACTGCTGCGCTGGTCTCACTCCGAGCGCGGCATGGTCCCCCCGGCGGAGTTCATCCCGATCGCCGAGGAGACGGGGCTGATCGTTCCGCTCGGCGAATGGGTGATGCGCCAGGCCTGCTCCGACGCCGCCACTTGGCCGCGGCATTTGAGGGTCTCGGTGAATCTGTCGGCGGTGCAGTTCCGCGGCGGAAATCTGGTGCCGATGATCGTCAACGCGCTCGGCAATGCGGGGCTGGCGGCGGAGCGGCTCGAAATCGAAATCACCGAAGGCGTGCTGCTGCAGGACAACGAGACCACGCTCAAGACGCTGCATCTGATGCGCGATCTCGGCGTCAGGATCGCGATGGACGATTTCGGCACCGGCTATTCGTCGCTGAGCTATCTGCGCAGCTTCCCCTTCGACAAGATCAAGATCGACCGGTCCTTCATCGCCAGCCTCGACACCGACGAGGACGCGCTGGCGATCGTCCGCGCGGTGGCGAGCCTGAGCAAGAGCCTGGGGATGGCGACCACCGCCGAGGGCGTCAGCACCCAGCAACAGCTCGAGATGGTGCGCTCGGAGGGCTACACGGAGATGCAGGGCTTCCTGTTCAGCCCGGCGCTGCCGGCCGATCAGCTCGCGCCGCGCTACTTCCCTCCCGCCAAGGCCGCCGCGGCCGCGGGTTGAGGCGGACCGGCACCGGCACCGGCCGCGTTCAAGCGGCCCGTTCCGCCCGCCGCCCGGCAAGCGCGACG
This sequence comes from uncultured Hyphomicrobiaceae bacterium, assembly GCA_964454415.1. Classification (GTDB taxonomy): domain Bacteria; phylum Pseudomonadota; class Alphaproteobacteria; order Rhizobiales; family Methyloligellaceae; genus JAJFHN01. Next base: position 2,476 of record CAYVYD010000028.1, read on the forward strand.
ATGTCGCTCATGATGCGGTCGAGCTCGAAGTCCTTGGGCGTGTAGACGGCTGATATTCCTATTCTTTCCAGCGCTTCGCGGTCCTCCGGCGGGATGATCCCGCCGACGACCACGGGCACGTCGTCGAGACCCTTTTCGCGCATCAGGCCGATCACGTCGCGGGCGAGCGCCACGTGCGAGCCCGACAGGATCGAAAGCCCGACCACGTCGGCGTCCTCCTCCAACGCCGCTGCGACGATCTCGGCGGGGGTCAGGCGGATGCCGTCATAGATGACTTCCATGCCGCAGTCGCGGGCGCGCAGCGCGATCTGCTCGGCGCCGTTCGAATGGCCGTCCAGCCCCGGCTTGCCGATCAGGAACTTGATTGGGCGGCCGAGCTTGCGGGTGACGCCCTTGACCGCGCTGCGGAGCTCGGCGAGGCCCTCGTGCGCGGGCGCGGCCGCGCCCGCGATACCGGTGGGGGCACGGTACTCGCCGAAGACCTCGCGCAGCACTTGGCCCCATTCGCCGGTGGTCACCCCGGCCTTGGCGCAGGCGAGCGAGGGTTGCATGACGTTGCGCCCCTCTTGGGCCGCGGCCTTCAATGCCTCGAGCGCGGCGGCGGCGGCCTTGGCGTCGCGCCCGGCGCGCCAGGCCTCGAGGCGGGCGATCTGCTCGCGTTCGACCGATTCCGGCACCGTCAGGATGCCCTCCTCGCCGATCGCGGCGAGCGGCGAGGGCTCGCTCTCCCGCCAGCGGTTGACGCCGACCACAACCTGCTCGCCGGTCTCGATGGCGCGCAGCCGGGCGGCGTTGGATTCGACCAGCCGCTGTTTCATATAGGGGATCGCCGCGACGGCGCCGCCCAATTCGCCGATCCGCGCGAGCTCCTTCCTGGCCTCGGCCTTGAGGGCCGCGACCTCGGCCTCGACCTCCTTCGAGCCGTCGAAGATGTCGCCATAATCGAGCAGGTCGGTCTCGTGGGCGACGATCTGCTGCATCCGGATCGACCATTGCTGATCCCAGGGGCGCGGCAGGCCAAGCGCCTCGTTCCAGGCGGGGAGCTGCACGGCGCGGGCCCGGGCATTCTTGGACAGCACCACGGCCAGCATCTCGAGCAGGATGCGGTAGACGTTGTTCTCCGGCTGCTGCTCGGTGAGCCCGAGCGAATTGACCTGCACGCCGTAGCGGAAACGGCGCAATTTGGGGTCGGCGACGCCGTAGCGCTCGGCGGTGATCTCGTCCCACAGCTCGGTGAAGGCGCGCATCTTGCACATCTCGGTTACGAAGCGCAGCCCGGCGTTGACGAAGAAGCTGATGCGGCCCACCACCTGGGGGAAGTCCTCGTCCGCCACCTCGCCGCAGCCCTTGACCTCGTCCAGCACCGCGAGCGCGGTGGCGAGCGCGAAGGCGAGCTCCTCGACCGGCGTCGCGCCCGCCTCCTGCAAATGATAGGAGCAGACGTTGGTGGGGTTCCACTTCGGGATCTCGCTCCAGGCATAGACGATGACGTCGCGGATCAGCTTGAGCGAGGGCTCGGGCGGAAACACATAGGTGCCGCGCGAGAGGTATTCCTTGACGATGTCGTTCTGGACGGTGCCGGAAAGCTTGGCAGGGTCGGCGCCCTGCTCCCGCGCCAGCGCGACGTAGAGCGCGAGCAGCCATGGCGCGGTGGCGTTGATGGTCATGGAGGTGTTCATCTGCTCGAGGGGGAGCCCCTCGAACAGGGCGCGCATGTCGCCCAGATGGCTGACCGGAACGCCGACCTTGCCGACCTCGCCGCGGGCCAGCGGGTGGTCGGAATCATAACCCGTCTGGGTCGGCAGATCGAAGGCGACCGAAAGCCCGGTCTGGCCCTTCTCGAGGTTCGAGCGGTAGAGCGCGTTGGAGGCCGCGGCGGTGGAGTGACCCGAATAGGTGCGGATCAGCCAGGGACGGCCGGGCGCGCGCTTCTCGGTCATCGCCGCCTCTCCAATCCAGATCGAGCGCCGGCCGGCGGAACCGGACGGAACCGCCGGCGGTGCGTCAGCGGCGGATCAGTCCGACGACGAAGAGCAGAATGACGGCGCCGATGAACGCGGCCACTATCTCGCTGATGATCGGTCCGCCCAGATTGATTGATACGCCGAGCCGCGGCAGCAAATAGCCCGCGATCACCGCGCCCAGAATGCCGACGATGATGTTGCCGATCAGGCCGAACCCCCCGCCCGCCATCACCAAACCTGCGAGCCAGCCGGCGACGGCGCCGATGATCAGCCAAATGAGAATTGCCTCGAGACCCATGAAATCGTCCTCCCAGTCCCTTTGCCGGCCGGCCGCGCGATCCCCAGCCCTGGAGCCAAGCCGCCGACTCAACGCTTTCAATCGGTGCAGGCACTATGGCTTATCCTTTTGGCTAAGGCCAGACGTTCTCCGAACGTCCGGCGTTTGCATCGCCGGGCGGCGGCGCGGCCGAGGGATCTCGCCGCCGATCGATCGCCGCCCTCGCGGCCCGGCGCCGCCAGCACCCAGCATAGCGTTTATGTTGCATCGCGAAAATATCTTGAATTCTCGCGCAATATGCCCAACGATCCTGCCGCGTTGCAATATGGACATGCGGCGCCGGCCGCGGCCCGAAGCGGTGCTTGTGACGGCGCGATGACGGCGTAGGATCGCCGTGCCGGAAGGCAATGCTGGGATGTGCAAGGGGCGGCCTGCCGGAAGGGCGCCGTCCGGGGAGAAGTTGACGTTATGAGCGACGCCGCGCTGGCCGCCGTGCCGAGCCCGAAGGGCGAAGTCAAGGACCTCTACGAGATTGGCGAAATTCCGCCGTTGGGTCACGTGCCCAAGAACATGTACGCCTGGGCGATCCGCCAGGAGCGGCACGGGCCGCCGGACCAGGCCATGCAGGTCGAGATGGTGCCGACTTGGGAGCTCGACTCCCATGACGTGCTGGTGCTGGTGATGGCCGCCGGCGTCAACTACAACGGCGTTTGGGCCGCGCTCGGCAAGCCGATCTCGCCGATCGACGGCCACAAGAATCCCTATCATATCGCGGGCTCCGACGCGGCCGGCATCGTCTGGGCGCTGGGCTCGAAGGTGAAGACCTGGAACGTCGGCGACGAGGTGGTGATCCACTGCAACCAGGACGACGGCGACGACGAGGAGTGCAACGGCGGCGACCCGATGCTCTCGCCCTCGCAGCGGATCTGGGGCTACGAGACGCCGGACGGCTCCTTCGCCCAGTTCACCCGCGTCCAGGCGCAGCAACTGATGCCGCGGCCCAAGCATCTCACCTGGGAGGAATCGGCCTGCTACGTGCTCACGCTGGCGACCGCCTACCGGATGCTGTTCGGCCACCGCCCGCATATCATCCGCCCCGGCCACAACGTGCTGGTGTGGGGCGCCTCGGGGGGGCTGGGCTCGATGGCGGTGCAGATCTGCGCCACCGCCGGCGCCAACGCCATCGGCGTCATCTCCGATGAGGACAAGCGAGAATTCGTGATGTCGTTGGGCGCCAAGGGCGTCGTCAACCGCAAGGACTTCGATTGCTGGGGGGAGCTGCCGGAGGTCGGCAGCGAGGAGTATAAGACCTGGTTCGGCGAGGTCCGCAAATTCGGCAAGGCGATCTGGGACTACACCGGCAAGGGCGTCAACGTCGACTTCGTCTTCGAGCATCCGGGGCAGGCGACGTTTCCGGTCTCCACATTCGTGGTCAAGCGCGGCGGCATGGTGGTGATCTGCGCCGGCACCACCGGCTACAAGCTCACCATGGACGCGCGCTATCTGTGGATGCATCAAAAGCGCGTCCAGGGATCCCACTTCGCCCACTTGAAGCAGGCGGGCCAAGCCAACAGGCTGGTGATCGAGCGGCGCATCGACCCCTGCATGTCGGAAGTGTTCCCCTGGGAGCAGATCCCCAAGGCCCATATGCGAATGTGGAAAAACGAGCACCGCCCCGGCAACATGGCGGTCCTGGTCTCGGCGCCGCATACGGGCCTGCGCACCTTCGAGGACGTGACCGAAGCGTCGGGCGGCGCGGCGGCCTGATCAACGCGAGCGGACGGAAAGCGCATGTCACTTGCCAGCGACGCCAGCCCCGAAACGACCGGCGACGGCGGGTTCGGCGCCGCTTCGCTCGAGCGCGCCGCCACCACCGCCGAGGCGCTGCTGGAGACCGCCAAGGAAGCGCTGGCGCGGGAGCTGGTGAAGGATGGGCGGGTTTCGAGCACCGCCCTGGAGGAGCAGCAGCACGCCGCCCACGGGCTCGCCTGGCTCGCCACCTATGTGGAGGCGCTGCGGCAGCTCGCCGCCTACGCGGAGCGGATCAGCGCGGCGGACCGCTACGGCGAGCTCGAGGCGCTGCTGACGCAAATCGCCGCAGCCGATTACTGCGCGCAGATCGCCGGCGGCATCCCGATGGCGCAGGGCGAGTTCGCCCGCCTCAACGAGCTCGGCCTCGGGGAGGCCGCCACGCAAGCCTTTCTCGAGGGCGAGGCGGGAGCGCTCGCCAGGGGCGGCAACTCAGCCCAGGCGCGGGCCCGCGCCATGGCGCTGATCGTCGAACGTCAAGGCTCGGCCACCTTCGGCGACAGCGGGCTGGACGAGACCTACGAGGCGATGCGCGAGGAAATGCGCCGCTTCGCCGACGCCGAGGTCGTCCCGCACGCCCATGAGTGGCACCTCGCCAACGCCTACGTGCCGCTGGAGGTGATCGGGAAGATGGCCGAGCTCGGCGTCTTCGGGCTCACCATTCCGGAGGATTATGGCGGGCTGGGGCTGGGCAAGGAATCGATGTGCGTCGTCTCCGAGGAGCTGGCCCGCGGCTATATCGGCGTCGGCTCCATCGGCACCCGCTCGGAGATCGCCGCGGAGCTGATCCTGCTGGGCGGCACCGAGGAGCAGAAGCAGCGCTGGCTGCCCGGCATCGCCAGCGGCGAGGTGCTGCCCACCGCGGTCTTCACCGAGCCCAATGTGGGCTCGGACCTGGCCTCGCTCAAAACCCGCGCGGTCAACGAGGGCGAGAGCTACAGGATCACGGGTCAGAAGACCTGGATCACGCATCCGGTGCGCGCCGATCTGATGACCCTGCTCGCCCGCACCAATCCGGAGGAGAAGGGCTATCGCGGCCTTTCCATGTTCCTGGTGCCCAAGTCGCGCGGCAGCGACGCCGAGCCGTTCCCCGATCCCGGCATAGAAGGCGGCGAGATCGAGGTGCTGGGCTATCGCGGGATGAAGGAATACGACGTCTCCTTCGACGGCTTCGAGGTCGCCGCCGATGCTCTCCTCGGCGGGGCGGAGGGCCAGGGCTTCAAGCAGCTTATGCAGACCTTCGAGGCGGCGCGCATCCAGACCGCGGCGCGGGCCATCGGCGTGGCGCAGTCGGCGCTGGAGCTGGCGCTCGCCTACGCCCAGGAACGCCAGCAATTCGGCAAGCCGATCGCCGCCTTCCCGCGGGTGGCCGACAAGATCGTGATGATGGCGGCCGAGGTGCACGTGGCCCGCCAGCTCACCTATCACGCGGCGCGGGAGAAGGATCTGGGGCACCGCTGCGACCTGGAGGCGGGCATGGCCAAGCTGCTGGCGGCGCGGATCGCCTGGGCGGCGGCCGACAACGCGGTGCAAATCCACGGCGGCAACGGCTTCGCGCTCGAATACCCGGTGTCGCGGGTGCTGTGCGACGCGCGGATTCTCTCGATCTTCGAGGGCGCGGCGGAAATCCAGGCCCAGGTGATCGCCAGACGGCTGCTCGAGGGCTAGGGCCTTTCCTCTTCATAGGGAACCATTTTCCGCCGCCCCGGCCGGTGCTAGGCTGAAGGCTCAAGTCCGCCTTCAGCCCATGAGGATGCCGCACATGCGCCTTTCCCTGAGCCGTCCCCGCGAAGTGACCTTCGTCGTCTCCATCGTGATCGCCGCCCTCACCCTGCTCGGCCAGATCGTGCCGCTGCCGTTCTTCTCGGCATACGGCTACGGGCTGCTGCTGATCGCCTACATCATCCTGACGCTCGGCGTCCTGCTCGACAATCTCTGAGGCGAGGCCGCGCCCATATCGGCGCTTCCCATTCGGGAGCCGCCGCGTTAAAGCCTCGCGGTCATGGTGGAGCGGTCCCTTCTCATCACCGGCTGTTCGTCGGGAATCGGCGAATGCTGCGCCCGCGGCATGAAGGCGCGCGGCTGGCGGGTGATCGCCACGGCGCGTAAGGACTCAGATCTCGCCCGGCTCGAGGAGGACGGCCTCGAGGCGCTCTATCTCGACTACACCGAGCCCCAATCCATCGAGTCCTGCGCCGAGCGGGCGCTGGCGCTGACCCAAGGCAAGCTCGGCGCGCTCTTCAACAACGGCGCCTACGGCCAGCCGGGGGCGGTGGAGGATCTTCCGACCCACGTGCTGCGGGAGCAGTTCGACGCCAATTTCTTCGGCTGGCACGACCTGACCCGCCGGATCATTCCCGCCATGCGCGCCAATGGCGGCGGGCGGATCGTGCAGAACTCCTCGATCCTGGGGCTCGTGTCGCTCAAATACCGGGGCGCCTACAATGCATCGAAATTCGCGGTCGAGGCCCTGAGCGACGCGCTCAGGCAGGAGTTGCGCGGCAGCGGCATCAACGTCTCGATCATCGAGCCCGGACCGATCGAGAGCCGCTTTTCGGAGCGCGCGCTCGCCGCCTACCGGGCCAATATCGATCTGGAGAACTCGGCCCACCGCACGGTTTACGAGCGCCGGATCGCCGCCATGGAGAACAACGCCCCCAACGTCATGCGGCGCGAACCAGAAGCGGTGCTCGCCAAGCTGATCCACGCGCTCGAAAGCCGCCGGCCCAAACCGCATTACCACGTGACGCTGCCGGCGCACGCGCTGGCCTTAGCCCGCCGGGTGCTGCCGACGCGGCTGCTCGACATGCTGATGGCGAGCGAATAGGGGGGGGCGGCATGGAAGCTCTGGTCAACGCGCTGGTGCCGGTCGCGCTCGCCGCCGTGGCGCTGATCCTGTTGCTGGGACTTTGGAACATGACGCGGGGCGGCGACCCGAACCGCTCGCAAAGGCTGATGCGCTGGCGAGTGGTGCTGCAGCTGATCGCCATCTGCATCGTCATGACGGCGATCTATCTGGGCGGAAGCTAGGGCCGCGGACCGGGCGGGCAGCGGCGCGCTAGATGCCCCCCGGGGCGGCCGGGCGCCGGTCGCGCAACGGAATCGCTTCAATCCGGCGCCGAAAGGCTCTAGTCTAGCGCCCGCATTTTTCCAAAGCCGTCGTTCGGCTCGGCGTCAGTGGCGTTCGGAGTTTGCATGGTCGTCCTAAACAAGATCTACACGCGCACCGGCGATAAGGGCACGACCGCGCTCGGCAGCGGGCTGCGGGTGCCGAAGCACCATTTACGCATCGCCTCCTATGGCACGGTGGACGAGGCCAACTCGGTCATCGGCCTGGCGCGCATCCATCTCGAGCCCGGGGATGCGGAAGTGGACGCCATGCTCGCGCGGATCCAGAACGACATGTTCGATCTCGGCGCCGATCTCTGCACGCCGGAGACGGGCGAGCCGCTGGATTACGAGCCGTTGCGCATCTCCGAGCGGCAAGTCGAACGGCTGGAGCGCGAGATCGACCAGCTCAACGGCAAGCTCGATCCGCTGCGCTCCTTCGTGCTGCCGGGCGGCAAGCCGGGGGCGGCCGCGCTGCACGTGGCGCGCACCGTGTGCCGCCGCGCCGAGCGGCTGATGGTCGAGCTGGCGGAGCAGGAGGGCGAGGTGGTGAGCCAGGCGGCGCTGCGCTACGTCAACCGGCTGTCGGACTTCCTGTTCGTGGCAAGCCGCTATGTGAACGATCAGGGCAAGGCCGACGTGCTTTGGAGCCCTGGCGAGAACCATTGAGCCCGACCGGACCGAACGACCGTGTTTATTCCGATCCATGACCGCAACCCGCTGAAGTCGATCCCGTACCCATACGTGACGGTGTCGATCATCGCGCTCAACGTGGTCATCTATCTGCTGTTCCTCGCCGGGGTCATTCCGGAGGGCGACGGAGGCAACGTCTCCTTCGCGCTGATTCCCGCGGAGCTGCTCACGCAGAACCCGCTCGAGCCCACCAACGTCATGGTCTCGGCCGGCTCCTACCCGGTGCCGGCCCGCCTTACGCTGGTCACCTACATGTTCCTGCACGGCAACGTCCTGCACTTAACCGGCAACATGCTGTTCCTGTGGGTGTTCGGCGACAATGTCGAGGACGCCATGGGACATATCCGCTTCATCATGTTCTACCTGATGTGCGGCATCTTCGCCGGCCTGGTGCACGCCTGGGTGCTGCCCGGCTCGGATATCCCGTTGATCGGTGCCTCCGGCGCGGTCGCCGGCGTGATCGCGGCCTATTTGATACTGCACCCGCGGGTCAAGATCTGGGTGCTGGCGCTGTGGCGCATTCCGATCCGCGTCACCGCCGCCTGGGCGCTCGGCTTCTGGGTGCTGCTGCAGCTGTTCAACGCCGTCACCGCCACCGACGACAACGTGGCCTGGTGGGCCCATATCGGCGGCCTCGGCGCGGGCGCCGCCCTGATCCTGTTCATGCGCCGTCCGGGGGTGCCGCTTTTCGACAAAACCCAGGGCGGCGCATAGGCGGAAGGGCTCGCGCCGGCGCCCCTCCGGCTAGCGGCGATTCGGCGCCCAAAAAGCCGGCAACGGCGCCGGAAATCCCTCCTGATTTTCCAGTCTTTTCAAGGCATTATGGCAAAAATGGCGACGCCGCCCGAGGGTTCGGCGGCGGGGCCGCGCGCCAACCATTGACTCCGGTGTTGGCCGGAAGTACCGTCGCGGTCCTTTCGCAAGTGCGAAAGGAATGTCTTGGCCGCGCGCGGGCGGCGCGCAGCGCATCAGCCCGAACCCACCGTACCGCGTCTTGATGGCATTGCCATGAATTGTCCGGAGTGGCGCCGATGAAAATTCTGGTCCCGGTCAAGCGGGTGGTGGACTTCAACGTCAAAATCCGCGTCAAGTCCGACGGCTCGGGCGTGGAGCTAGCCAACGTAAAAATGTCGATGAACCCGTTCGACGAGATCGCCGTCGAGGAGGCGATCCGCATGAAGGAGGCGGGCAAGGCGAGCGAAGTCGTCGCGGTCAGCGTCGGCCCCGCCAAGGCGCAGGAGACGCTGCGCACCGCGCTCGCCATGGGCGCCGACCGCGCCATCCTGATCCAGAGCGAGGGCCCGGTGGAGCCGCTCGGCGTCGCCAAGATCCTCAAGGGCGTGGTCGAGGCCGAGAACCCGGATCTCGTGATCCTCGGCAAGCAGGCGATCGACGACGACTCCAATCAGACGGGACAGATGTTGGCGGCGCTGCTCGGCTGGCCGCAGGCGACCTTCGCCTCGAAGATCGAGAGCGACGGCGAGAAGCTGCGGGTGACGCGCGAGGTCGACGGCGGACTGCAAACCATCGCGGTCGCCATGCCCGCCATCGTCACCACCGATCTACGGCTCAACGAGCCGCGCTACGCCTCGCTCCCCAACATCATGAAGGCCAAGAAGAAGCCGCTCGACGAAAAGACGGTGGCCGATTACGGCGTCGACGCCGGCCTCCGCCTCGAGGTGCTGGAGACGGCCGAACCGCCGGTCCGCCACGCCGGCGCGCGGGTCGAGAGCGTCGAGGAACTGGTCGACAAGCTGAAGAACGAAGCCGGAGCGATCTGATGGCTGTCCTGCTTATCGCCGAGCACGACAATGCAAGCCTCAACGACGCCACCGCCAAGGCGCTCAGCGCCGCGGCGGCCTTGGGCGAGACCGACATTTTGGTGGCGGGCAAGGGTTGCGGGAGCGTCGCCGAGGAGGCGGCCAAGCTCGCCGGCGCGGCCAAGGTGCTGATCGCCGAGGCGCCGCATCTCGAGCATCAGCTCGCCGAGGAGATGGCGGCGCTCGTCGCGCCGCTGGCGGAGCACTACGACGCGGTGCTGGCGCCGGCCACGACCACGGCGAAGAACTACATGCCGCGAGTCGCCGCCCTGCTGGACGTGGCGCAGATTTCCGACATCACGGCGGTTCGCTCGGCCGATACCTTCGAGCGGCCGATCTATGCCGGCAACGCGGTCCAGACGGTGCGCTCGCGCGATCCAAAGAAGGTCATCACGGTGCGCACCACCGCGTTTTCCGCGGCGGAGTCAGGCGGTTCGGCGCCGATCGAAAAGATCGAAGCGCCGGCGGCGGTCGGGCTGTCGGAGTTCGTGGGCGAGGAACTCTCCAAATCGGACCGTCCGGAGCTCACCTCGGCGCGGGTGATCGTCTCGGGCGGCCGCGGCGTCGGCTCGAAGGAGAATTTCGACAAATACATCCTGCCGATCGCCGAGAAGCTGGGGGCGGCGATCGGCGCCAGCCGGGCGGCGGTCGACGCGGGCTACATGCCGAACGACTATCAGGTGGGCCAGACGGGCAAGGTGGTCGCGCCCGAACTCTACATCGCGGTCGGCATCTCTGGCGCGATCCAGCATCTCGCGGGCATGAAGGATTCAAAGGTCATAGTGGCCATCAACAAGGACGAGGAAGCGCCTATTTTCCAGGTTGCCGATTACGGGCTGGTGGGCGATTTGTTCGAGGTTCTGCCGGAACTCGACGCCGCATTGGCGCAAGCCGGCCGCGGCGGGGGCCGCTGAGGCAACGGGGCGCTGAGGAAGGGGCAAGAATCCATGGCGATCAAGTCGGTCGGTGTCATCGGGGCGGGCCAAATGGGCAACGGCATTGCCCATGTGATCGCGCTTTCGGGCTACGACGTGCATCTCAACGACATCAGCGAGGAGCGCATCGAAGCCGCCCTCGCCACCATCAACGGCAACATGTCGCGCCAGGTGGGCGCAGGCAAGATCAGCGAGAAGGACAAGAAGGCGGCACTCGAGCGCATCACGCCGGCACCGAAACTGGACGCCCTGGGGAAGGACGATCTGGTGATCGAGTCGGCCACCGAGAAGGAACAGGTCAAGCGGCAGATCTTCAGCGATCTCTGTCCGCTGCTCAAGGAAGACGCGCTGATCGCCAGCAACACCTCCTCGATCTCGATCACGCGCCTGGCCGCCTCCACCGACCGCCCCGAACAATTCATCGGCCTGCACTTCATGAACCCGGTGCCGCTGATGGAGCTGGTCGAGGTGATCCGCGGGATCGCCACCGACGAGGCGACCTACACCACCGCCAAGGCGTTCATCGAGACCCTCGGCAAGACGGTCGCGGTGGCCGAGGACTTCCCGGCCTTTATGGTCAACCGCATCCTGCTGCCGATGATCAACGAGGCGGTCTATACGCTTTACGAGGGCGTCGGCTCGGTCGAGGCGATCGACATCGCCATGCGGCTTGGCGCGCACCATCCGATGGGGCCGCTGGAGCTCGCCGACTTCATCGGCCTCGACACCTGCCTCTCGGTCATGCAGGTGCTCTATGAGGGGCTGGCGGACTCCAAATACCGCCCCTGCCCGTTGCTGGTGAAATATGTCGAGGCCGGCTGGCTAGGGCGCAAGACCTCGCGCGGCTTCTACGACTACAGCGGCGACAAGCCGGTGCCGACGCGCTAGCGCGACCTGGCTAGGAGCCGCCGCGATTTTCCGCCAGGGCGGCACGTATCAGGCGCACCGCGTCGGCGCCATCCCATTCGGCCGGTCCCACGAGACGGCCGATCTCCCTGCCCTCGGCGTCGATCAGCAGCGAGGTTGGCATCCCCACCATTCTGAGCTTGGGACCCAGCGTCCCGCTGCCCTCGTGGTAGAGGGCGAGATGGCGGGCATCGACGTTGTCGAGGAACTTGCGCGGCTTCTCGATGCCGCCGCGGTCGACGCTGATCGCCACCACGTCGAAGGCGGGGTCGCCGATTTTCGCCTTGAGACGGTCCAGCGCCGGCATCTCCTCGAGGCAGGGGTGACACCAGGTGGCCCACAGATTGACGAGCACCACCTTGCCTTGCCATCCGGAGAGCGAGACCCGGGCGCCGCCGGAGTCGGAAAAATCGATAGCGGGGAGGTCCTTGGGCTGCTTGTGCAGCAGAAACGTCGCCATGTCGCCGCGGTTGAGCCCGGCGAGCGGCCCGCCGCCGGAGGGTGCCGTGGCCGCTCCCCCGGGCGGCGGCGTCAGGTCCGTATCGCGGTCGAGATTGCCATTGGACGTGAAATTCACGTATACCGCGAAAAATCCCGCTAACGCGGCCAACAGGGCGGCTAAAAGATAGACGGCCCAATTGTTTGGCCCCGCCGCCGCGTTTTGCTTGTGCTTGCTCAAGGCCACCTCGGAAGGGTCTTCGATGACGAACAAAATGTGGGGCGGGCGGTTCGCGTCCGGCCCGTCCGAGATCATGGAGGAGATAAACGCCTCCATCGACTTCGACAAGCGACTCTATGCCCAGGACATAGCGGCCTCGAAGGCCCATTGCGCGATGCTGGCCGAGGCCGGCATCATCGGGCGCGAGGACGCCGCGAAGCTCGCCCAAGGTCTAGACGCCATTCTGGCGGAAATCGAGGGCGGCACGTTCACGTTTTCGCGCGCGCTCGAGGACATTCACATGAATGTGGAGGCGCGGCTGGAGGAGCTGATCGGCCCGGCCGCGGGCAAGCTCCACACGGCGCGCTCGCGCAACGACCAGGTCGCCACCGACTTCAAGCTCTATGTGCGCGACGCCATCGA
>CAYVYD010000029.1:0-13336 GCA_964454415.1 uncultured Hyphomicrobiaceae bacterium
CGCGAGCGCGACGCCAACGGCGACGATCAGCAGCGCGACGGCCAGCGCGCCCGCGAGCTGCGGCCGGTGGCGGGACCAGTCCGTGATCCGCTCGAGCCACGCCTTCATGGCCTTGGTGGAAGGTCGCATGAACTTCACGGGTTTAATAGGCTTCATAGGCTTCATAGGCTTCATAATCCGTACAGGCTCCCTCCGATCAGCGCCTCGACGCGGGCGCGCGACTTTTGGAAGGCGGCGCGCGCCTCGATTAGGTCGAGGCGGCTTTCAATCAGGCCGCGCTGGACGTCGATCAGCCGCAAAATATCGTACTTACCTTCCCGGTAGCCCTTGTAGGTGGCCGTATAGGCGGCTTGCGCCGCCGGTATCACTTCGGTGCGCAGCGAGCGCTGTTTGGCATCCGCCGCCTTCAGCTCGCCGAAGGCCTCGACGAATTGTCCGGTGAGCGTGTTGCGCGCCGCCTGGCTCTGATAGGCGCCTTGGGCGATCCGCCGCTCGGCCGCCTCCCTGTTGCCGCGGTTGCGGTTGAAGATCGGCAGGTCGATGCCGATTTTGGCGACCACGGCGGTGTCCTGCGTTACATCCAACTGGCGCACGCCGGCGCCGAGGGTGAGGTCGGGCACGCCCCGGGCGCGCGTCAGGCGGTAGACCGCCTCGCGGCGGGCCATCTCTTCGGCCCACCGGGCGACGGCGGGGTGGCGTTCGAGATGGCGCTGGAGACGGTCGGCTTCGGGCAGCCGGCCCTCCGCCGCGAGCGAACCGGCCGCGGTTCCGAAATTGGGCTTGCGCGAGCCCCATTGCAGCGCCAGCTTCCGCTTGGCCGAGTCCAGCCGGACGCGTTCCTCGGCAAGCCGCGCCTTGGCCCGCGCCACCTCGACGTCGGCGCGGCGCGTCTCGACCGCGCTCACCCCGCCGGCCTTGACCCGGTCGGCGACCGATTGGCGGAATCGCCTGTTCAGCGCGACGAATTCCGCCAAGACGGCGCGGCGCTCTTGGCCGGCCAGCACGTCGATGAAGGCGAGCGCCGTCTGGGCCGCGACCCTGAGGCGCACCGCCTCGTAGTCCCAGCCGGCGAGTGCCGCGTCCAACTGGGCCACCTGCAGCCGCTTCGACCGCTTGCCGCCGAGCTCGATCACCTGGGCGAGGCCGATGGTGGTCTCGGCGCTCTTGAAGCCTTGAAAGTCGCCGGTGCCGCCGAAATTCTCGATCTCCGACTCGAGCCGCGGATTGGGCGGCGCGCCCGCCTGCAGGGTTTCGGCGTCCTTGGCGTCGAGCTCGGTGGCCGCGGCGGCGAGCGCCGGGCTGTAGCGCACCGCGCGGCGCACGGCTTCCGCCATGGTGAGCCGCGCCGCGTAAGGCGCGGGCGAGGCCGCCGGCAGCGCGCCGGTGGCCGGCCGATCGGCGAAAATCCGGGTCGAGGTTTGCGCCGACTCGCCGCCCGAGGCGGCCGAGCGGCAGGCGGCGAGCGCCAAACCCAGCATCAGAACCGTCGCGACCTGCGGCCAGCCGGTGGCATCGGCCATGAACTCATCCTCGATGATCTATCCTACACAACCAAAAAAAACGCGCGCCATCGCGTCGTGCAACGGCACGCATACGCGATTAACGCGCTTGCTAAAGGCGTAATATGGTCGTGCGAATCGAGGCGAGATGAGGGGGGTCGCAATTTCGGCGTGGCGGCGCGCGAGCCCTATTGATCGAAATGGGGGCGGGATCAGCGAGAACGATTTTGATCGCCGCGTCGCTGGGGCTCGCATTCGTGGTCGCGGCTGCGTCGAGGTCGTCGACCTTGGCCGATACGGCCAGCGCGATCAGCTCGTAATCCAGGCAAGGATGGGAATGGCCGTCGACGTTGAACGAGGTCGAGGCGATGGCGTGCAGTCGGTGGGCGTCGTCGGCGCCGACATGGGTGTGCCACCGTTTGACCAGTTTGATTTCGGTTGCGGCATGATTGCCGCCGGCCGCGCACCAGACCATCGGCGCGGCGGAGAGGACCGAACCTGGAACGAAGGCGGCGAGGACGACCATCGCAACGTATTTGGCAATTCGGTTCATCACGCCCCGTGATCTGGACCCATTCTCCTTTCCAACCTAACCGAACGGGGCGAAGCGTCAAGCTTCGCGCCCGGTCGCTGCCGGACATGCGCTTTCGAGCGTTCGAGAAAAAAGACGGCCGGGCGGAAGGTAAGGACGTTGGAGGACCGCCCGGCCGTCAAGGCCACGGGGTATGGCGCCCGTGGCGTGCCCTAGTTGAACTTGATCTTGCCGCGCAACTTGACGTTCTGCCCCGGCAGCAGCACCTCCTCCTTCTTGAACGAGACGTGGTTGCGCACGTCGTCATTGAGAAGATTTTCTCCCGTCACGCCGATGGTCAGCTCGGCGATGCGTCCCTCTTCGTTGGTGCTGACGGACGTGTAGTTCAGGCTGGTGGCGAGCAGGGTGTAGCCCGAGGTCGGGCTCTCGTTGACGGCCACCGTATCCTGCCGGAAGGCGTGCACCGCGCCGATGCGGGCGAACAGGTTTTCGGAACGATAGTAGACGCCGGCGCCGGCCCGCTGGGGGGTGATGCGCGGCACGTTGGTTCCGTCGGGAAAATAGCCCCGCACGTAATCGTACTGCCCGTCGATGCCGGCCATTCCCGGGCCCAGGGGGAGAATGTCGAGCTCGCCCGACAGCTCGACGCCGTAGAAGGTGGCGTCCTGCTGGGTGTAGACGATCTGGGTGAGCTCGTCCTCGACGCCGCAGCTATCGAACCCGTCGCCGCATTCGTTGCCCGTCAGGCGCTTGAAGATGAAGCCGTCGAATTCCGTGTAATAGGCATTGGCTTCGAACCGCGCCGCGCCGGTGCCGCGCTTCAGTCCGGTCTCGGCCGTCCGCGCCGCCTCGATCCCGTTTTCCGGGTTTCCGATTTCGAACGTCTGGGTTGCCTCATGGGGACCCATCGCGAACAGCTCCAGGGCGTCGGGGGCGCGCTCGACATACTGCCCGTTGAGGCTCGCCACGATCCCCGCTGGCAGGTCGACGCGCAGGCCCGCGCTGCCGCTGATCGGATTGAAGCGCAGATTGCGGACGAGGTCGCTCGGTTCGTCGGGCGGCGGCAGGTATGTGGAGGGGAAATCGCCCGCTGTTCCGCTCACATAGACGTCTTCGATGCGGCTCGCGAACTGAAAGGCCAAGCCTTCCACCGGTTCCAGTTCCTGGAAAACGAAACCCGCGACATTGACCGATTCGGTGGGAGCCAGAAGCTCGCCTCCCTCGCCCTGGGCGCTCAATTTGCGCGTGCCGTATTGGGTGCCGAAGGCGCCCGAGAGCCTGCCCAACGGGGTGTTCAACGGGGTGGTCGTCGCTTCGGCGCGCGCCTCGTATTCGTCGTTCAGGAAGGCCGAGCCGATCTCGGTCTCGCCGTCTTCGGTCTCGATCTCGTCATGCTCGTAGTCGGTGAAGCCGAACCAATAGCGCACCGCCTCGAATGGTCCTGCATCGGTTCTCAGCTCGCCCCTGCTGTGGAACTGCTTCTGGTCGAGATCGATATGGAGATCGCGCGCCGCCGCCTCCTCGCCCGGGATCTGATAGTCGCTCCGGTGGCGCGAATAGGAGAGCCCTATGAAGCCGTTGTCGCCCACCAGCGCGCCGCCGAGCGCGCCGCCTTCGGTGTCGGTCGCGGAATTCTTCTGGACGCCCGGATCGCCCGGAATGGCGTAGTCCTCGGTGCGGCGCTTGTAGAGGTCGCCATGGAAGGCGAACACGCCCTCGCCGCCCTCGACGATGAGCGCGCCCTCGCCGCCGTCGTCGACGCTGGTGAAGGCGCCCTTGCCGACGACGTTGTAGAAGCCGCCTTGGGGAATCTGCTCGGGAATGCGATTGTTGCTGGCGTTCACGACGCCGCCGATCGCTTGCGATCCGTAGCGCAGGACCGCGGGGCCGCGAATGGCCTCGATCTGATCGGTGATCAGCGGATCGATGGTGACGGCGTGATCCTCGCTCAACGCGGAGACGTCGTGGGAACCAACGCCGTTCTCCTGGACTCGCACCCGGAAGTTGTCGAGGCCGCGGATGATCGGCCGGCTGGCGCCGGGCGCGAAGGTCGATGAGGTGATGCCCGGTTCAGTGAACATCACGTCCCCCAATGTGCGGTCCTGCTGACCTTCGATTTGCGCGCCGGTGATGATGGTGACCGGAAGGAAGGTATCGGCCGCGATCACCGAGGCCGGTCCGCCCGTCCCCGGGTCGGAAGCGCGGGTCGGAATAGGGCTGGGGGATTCTATGACGATCCCCGGCAATTCCGTTTCCTGGGCCGATGCCGTTTGGCTGGCGGCGAGCAAAACCGGTCCGATTGCCCCGCCGAGCAGCTTCAAACTCCGCTTGCGCGCCATGGCTTCCTCCCCTTGCAAGGCCCCTTGTCCCCGTCGCCCGACGGCGGCGGCGATTACGTCATGTTATGTTATAACATTCACACGAGGCCCGGCCCGGTCAAGAATCGACCGTCCCGGGCCCTTGATTTCCGTCCGACGCGTGGCAAAAATGTTACTATATAACGTTTCCTTTCCGGGCGGCTTGCGCACCCGAATTGTGCTCGGCGCCGCGATCGGATATTCCGGAGTGCGCGGTCGCGGGGGGTGCGGAATGGGGATGCCGTCGGCGGACCCGCCGGTCGGGTGTCTTTCGGCTAGGGAGTTGCGTGGGCCATGGATTTGAGTGGTTGGGCGGGCGGTCTTTCCGGCTTCTACGCCTATGTGGGGCCGGTAGGCGTGATCCTGCTGTTTCTTTCCGTCTATTCGCTGACGCTGATCGTCGGCAAGGTGCTGACCTTCTGGAGCGCCAGGCTCGGGCGCACCCGCGCCTTCGAGGAGGCGCTCGACTGTCTCGAGGCCTCGGGACCCGACGACGCGATCAAGACGCTAGGCGCCGACCGTCATCCGATCTCCGAGATGCTGCGCACCGGCGTCGAGCTCGAGCGCCAGGGCGCGGCGCGCTCGAAGATCGAGGCCAATGTGCGCGCCGTCGCCACCGACTGGATCGCCAGGCTCTCCCACCACAACCGCATGTTGGAGCTGATCGGCCTGATCGCCCCCCTGCTCGGCCTGCTGGGCACGATCCTCGGCATGATCACCGCGTTCCAGGCGCTGCAGACCTCCGGCGCCCAGGCCGACCCCGCGGTGCTCGCTGGCGGCATTTGGGAAGCTCTCTTGACCACCGCCTTCGGGCTCGCCGTCGCGATCCCCGCGATCGTCGCCTTCAATCTCTCGGAAAACCGGATCGAGCGGCTGCGCCAGCAGGCCTCGAGCGCGCTCGGGCGTTTCTTCGCCAATCTCCAGGCCCAGGCGTGAGGAAAGCGGCGTGATCGACGACAACACCTTCAGACTGCCGCGCCGGCCGCACCGCATGCAGCTTTCGCTGGCGCCGCTGATCGACGTCACCTTCATCCTGCTGATCTTCTTCATGCTAGTCACCCAGTTCACGCGGCTGGCGCCGGTCGACGCCAGCCTGGGCCAGATCAGCCAGAGCGCGCCCGAGGATTCCGAGGCCGGCGGCGGTACCGCGGCGCCGAGCCGGCTCGTCATCCATGCCGACGGCGCGCTCGAGCTCGACGGCGAGCGCCTCGAGGGGCTCGCCCAATTGATCGAGGCGGCGCGGCTGAAGGGGGAAGCCTCGCACCGCGCCGGGCCTTCCGGCGAGCTGCCGGTGCTCAGCATCCAGCCCGACGGCGACGTCGGCCTGCAGCTCCTGATCGACGCCCTCGCCGCGCTCGGCAAGGTGCCCCAATTCGCCGTCCGCATCGCCATACCGCGGGACGCCGACAACGGGGAGGAGGAGCAAGGGGAGCGGGAACAAGGGGAGACGTCGGCGCCATGAGCTGGGAGCAAGCCGATTGGGACCTCGGCGGCGAGCCCGGCCTGTTGCCGGGGGGCGGGCGCGGGCAGGACCGGCAGGACCGGCTGATCCCGCTGATCAACGTCGTCTTCCTGCTGCTCGCCTTTTTCATCATCGCCGGCACCTTCCGTGCCGCCGACACGCTGGTGATCGAGCCGCCCGTCGCCGAGACCGGCGGCACGCTCGACCCCGAATCCAAGACCCTGTTCATGGGCCGCGACGGCAAGCTGGCGCTCGACAACCAGATCGTCAGCGCCGATCAGGCGGTCGAGCGGCTCTCGGCCTGGCTCGCCCGCGACCCCGACGGCGAGGTGCAGATCAAGGCCGACGCCAAGGTCACGGCGCGCGACATTCTGCCCCTGCTGCGCCAGCTCTCCGACGCCAAGATCACCTCGGTGCGGCTGATCGCGATCAAGCGCAGGAGCACACTGTGATCGCCGCCGCCTCCCCCCGCTATCAGGACCTCTCCAGCTTCTCCGTCGCGCTGCTGCTGCATGGCGGTCTGCTGCTGCTGGCGCTGGCCGTCCAGCCGCAGGCCCCGCCCGGCGCCGGCTCGCGCGAGACCGCCGCGATCAGCCTCAACCTGATCGAGACCCGGATCGTCGACGCCTCCGAGGAGAACGCGAACGAGGCGAGCGACGCGGCCGACGCCGAGATCGCCGAGGAGGCGGGAGCGGAACGGGATTCGGCGGCCGCGCCGCTTGTGCGCGAGCGCAAGAGCGACGAGCGCGAATCCGACGCCAAAGCCGCCGGAAAGAAGCCCGCCGCCGCGCCGCAAACCTCCGGCCGGCAAGCGCCCTCGCGGCCGTCGCGGGCGAGCCCCAAGGGGGGCGCGCGGGCGCGCGGCGAGGCGGACGGACGGTCCGCCCCGGGCGCGCTTTCGGCGAGCCACGGCGCGGTCAACAGCTATTTGGGCAGCGTGCGCGCGCGCATCGCCAGCCGCAGGCCCCGCGGCATGCACGCCCGCGGCGCGACCGTGGTGTCGTTCGGACTGTCGCACACGGGCGGTCTGCGTTACCTGCGGCTTGCGCGCTCGAGCGGCAACCGGTCGCTGGACGCCGCCGCGCTCGCGGCCGTGCGCCGCGCCGCGCCCTTTCCGCGGCCGCCCGCCGGCATGAGCCTGCGCCAGCTCTCCTTTTCGATTCCCTTCTATTTCAAGTGATCAGCGAGGGCGCGGGTCTCTCTCGCGCCGCTTCACATCCGGAAGACGCCGAATTTGGTCTGCGGAATCGGCGCGTTGAGCGCGGCGGAGAAGGAGAGCGCCAGCACCCGGCGGGTCTCGCCAGGCGTGATGATGCCGTCGTCCCACAGCCGCGCGCTCGCGTAATAGGGGTGGCCTTCCGCCTCGAACTGGTCGCGGATCGGCTTCTTGAAGGCGGCCTCGGCCTTCTGCGACCAGGTCTTGCCCTGCGCCTCCAGATTGTCGCGCTTGACGGTGGCGAGCACGCTTGCGGCCTGCTCGCCCCCCATCACCGAGATCCGCGCGTTGGGCCAGGTGTAGAGAAACCGCGGCGCATAGGCGCGCCCGCACATGGCGTAGTTGCCGGCGCCGTAGGAGCCGCCGATGATCAGCGTCACCTTCGGCACCTCGGCGCAGGCCACCGCCGTCACCATCTTGGCGCCGTCCCGCGCAATGCCGCCCGCCTCCACCTGCCTGCCGACCATGAAGCCGGCGATGTTCTGCAGGAACAGCAGCGGGATCCGCCGCTGGCAGCAGAGCTCGATGAAATGGGCGCCCTTCAGCGCCGACTCCGAATAGAGGATGCCGTTATTGGCGACGACGCCGACCGGGATCCCCTCGATATGGGCGAAGCCCGTCACCAGGGTCTCGCCGTAGAGCGCCTTGAACTCGTCGAAGTCGGAGCCGTCCACCAGGCGGGCGATCACCTCGCGCACGTCGTATTGGGTGGCGAGCGACTTCGGCACCACGCCTTCGAGCTCGGCCGGATCGAGCGCCGGCGCGCGCGCTTCGGCGAGCGGAATGTCGATCCGCTTCACCGTGTTGAGGTCGGCGATGATGGCGCGCGCGATCTCGAGCGCGTGGGCGTCGTCCATGGCGAGATGATCGGCGACGCCGGATTTCTTGGTGTGCACCTCCGCCCCGCCCAGCTCCTCCGCCGTCACCGTCTCGCCGGTCGCCGCCTTGACCAGCGGCGGACCGCCCAGGAAGATCGTCCCCTGGTTCTTGACGATCACCGCCTCGTCCGACATCGCCGGCACATAGGCCCCGCCCGCCGTGCACGAGCCCATCACCAGCGCGATCTGCGGAATGCCCTTGGCCGACATCCGCGCCTGGTTGAAGAACACCCGGCCGAAATGGTCGCGGTCGGGAAACACTTCCGTATGGTGGGGCAGATTGGCGCCGCCCGAGTCCACCAGATAGACGCAGGGCATGCGGTTCTGCTCGGCGATCTCCTGGGCGCGCAGATGCTTCTTCACCCCCATGGCGCAATAGGTGCCGCCCTTGATGGTCGCGTCGTTGCAGACGATCACGCATTCGCGGCCCTCGATCCGCCCCATGCCGGTGATCAGCCCGGCGCCGTGGATCTCGTTGTCGTACATGTTCCAGGCGGCGAGTTGGGAGAACTCGACGAAGGGCGAGCCCGGATCGACGAGCCGCATGACGCGTTCGCGCGGCAGCAGTTTGCCGCGGGCGGCGTGGCGCTCGCGCGCCCGCTCGGGCCCGCCTTGCGCCGTGACCGCGCGCTTGGCCTCGAGATCCTCGACCAGCGCGCGCATGTGTGCCGCGTTGGCCTTGAACTCCTCCGATGCGGTTGAAATCATGCTCGACAGGATGGCCATTGGTGCCCCTCTCTCGCCGCCGGCGATGCCAAGGGTCACTAATTCCCAACTGCGCGGGCCGCGTCAACACGCAAGGCCACCTATCCCCATGGGACGGCGGACCAGGCCCCGCTCGCAAAGCCCTTGTCGCCCCCGTCCCGGCCGCTAAAGTCTGCCAGGCCCGCTTACCGCGCCGCGCCGCGGCGGCCCGGGGGCGCGGCCCGGTGACCCATGGCCCAGTCCGCAGAAGATCCCAGCAGCCTGCTCGACGCCCTCGGCCCCAGGGGACGGGCGGCGATCGAGCGCGAGGCCGAGTGGCTGGCGATTCCCGCCGGCCACATGCTGTTCGAGCTGGGCGAGGAGGGCGACGACCTCTACATCCTGCGCAGCGGCTCGCTCGGGGTCTATCTGCCCTGGGGCGCGGACCAGCTCCGCCTGTTGGCGCTGATCCGGCCGGGCGAGACCGTGGGCGAAATGGCGGTGATCTCGGGCGAGCCGCGCTCGGCCACGGTCATCGCGATCCGCGACAGCGAGCTGCTGCGCCTGCCGAAGGCGCGCTTCGACGCGCTGATCGGAGGCAAGCCGCGGCTGCTCGAGGGGCTCAACCGGCTGCTGGTCCAGCGCCTGAGGCAAGTCTCGGCCGGCGAGACGCCGGCGCTCGACCCCAAGGTCGTCGCCTTCCTGCCGACCAGCGCGCGCATCGACGCCGACGACGTGGCGCTCGAGATCGGCTCCCGCCTCTCCGCCCAGGGCCGCCGCGTCAAGCTGGTCGGCGCCGAGGCGGCGGATCGAACCAGCGACTGGTTCCACGCGCTAGAGGCCCGATACGACCACGTCTTCCTGTGCGGCGGCCTCGACAACGCCGCCTGGAACCGGCTCTGCGCGCGCCAGTCGGACCGCATCGTCGTGCTCGCCGACGCCGAGCGGCTGGAGACCGAACTGCCGGAGGACGTGCTCGCCCAGCGCGCCGCCCACCAGTTGCTCGATCTCGTCATCCTGCACGAGGAGGCGCCGGCGCGCTCGCTGCGGGCCGCCGCATGGCTCGAGCGGCTTCCCGTCAACCGGCACTTCCATCTGCGCCGCGGCAACAAGGCCGACTGGGACCGCATCGGCCGCGTGCTCGACGGCCGCGGCGTGGCGCTGGTGCTCTCGGGCGGCGGCGCGCGGGCCTTCGCGCAGATCGGCGTGATGCGGGCGCTGGAGGAGGCCGAAATCCCGATCGACGCCGTCGGCGGCACCAGCATGGGGGCGGTGCTCGCCGCCGGCTACGCGCTCGGCTGGAGCGTCGATGAGATCGGCGAGCGCGTTCACCACGCCTTCGTGCGCAGCAATCCCTTGTCCGACGTGACCCTGCCGCTGGTCGCGCTGGTCAAGGGACGCAAGGTCGAAAAATTGCTGGAGGAGAATTTCGGCCATGTCGAGATACCCGATCTCTGGCTCCCCTTCTTTTGCGTTTCCTCCGACCTCACCTGCGGCGAGATCCACGTGCACGACCGGGGCAGCCTGTCGCGGGCGCTGCGGGCGACCATCGCGCTGCCCGGGATCTTGCCCCCGATCGTCGGAGACCAGAGCGTTCTGGTCGACGGCGCCGTCATCAACAACCTCCCCGTCGAGACGATGCGCTCGATCCATCAGGGGCCGATCGTCGCCGTCGACGTCGCCCGCGACCGCTCGATGACGCCGGAGATGCTGTCGATCAAACCGCACGAGAGCTTCCTGCAGCGGCTGCGCAGCCCGCCGATCGTCGCCATCCTGATGCGCTCGGGCACGATGACGGGGCACGCGCAGAACCAGCAGCAGGCACGCGCCGCCACGCTGCTGCTGGAGCCGCCGCTCGGCGAGATCGACATCCGCGACTGGCGGGCCTTCGACCGGGCGGTGAAGATCGGCTACGACTACGCCGCCGAGGCGATCGGCCGGTCCCGCGATGTGCTGGAGCCGAGACGCGAACCTAGCGGGGCGTCAGCCGGATGAGCTTGCCGTCGGCCGAATCGGTGAGCACGTAGATGAACCCGTCGGGACCCACACGCACATCCCTGATGCGTTCCCCCAGGCCTTGCAGCAGCGGCTCCTGCGAGACCGCGCGCCCCTCCTTCATCTTGAGGTGGCGCAAATGGCCGGGTGTGAGCGCGCCGATGAACAGATCGCCCCGCCAATTGGGGAATTTGTCGCCGCGGTAGACCGCGAGCCCCGAGGGCGAGATCGACGGCGTCCAATGGGTCACGGGTTGCTCCATGCCCTCCTGACGGGTCTTGGGGGATATGACGGACCCGTCGTAATTGGTCGAATAGGTAATCGCTGGCCAGCCGTAATTGGCGCCCGCCTTGATCAGGTTGAGCTCGTCGCCGCCCCTGGCGCCGTATTCGTGGGCCCAGACGTCGCCCGTTTGGGGATCGCGGGCGAGGCCGTGAACGTTGCGGTGGCCGTAGGTATAGATTTCCGGCCGAGCGCCTGGGGTTTCGACAAAGGGGTTGTTCGTCGGCACGGCGCCGTCCTCGGCGATCCGTGCAATGGTCCCCTGGTGATTGGAAAGGTCCTGGGCGCGGTTTTGCCGGGCGCGGTCGCCCATGCTGATGAGCAGCGTCCCGTCGGGCAAGAACACCAGCCGCGATCCGAAATGGCGGCCGCCCGGGAGCTTGGGGCGCTGGCGGAAGACGACCTCGAGGCCCTCGAGACGGTCGCCCTCCAGGCGCGCGCGGGCGACGGCTGTCCCGGCGCCCGCGGAGCCCGGCTCGGCGTAGCTCAGATAGACGAGCCCATTGGCCGCGAAGCCGGGATGGAGCACCACGTCGAGAAGACCGCCCTGGCCCAGCGCCGCGACCGCGGGAACGTTGTCGACGGGAACCGGTTTGCCGCCCTCGGGGCCGAGGATCAGCAGGCGGCCCGGCCGCTCGGTGACGAGCATGCGCCCGCCGGGCAGAAAGGCGAGGCTCCAGGGACGCCGAAGGCCGGTGGCAAGCGTGCCGACGGCGAAGTCGTGCTCGGCCGCCCGTTCGACCGGCGCCGATTCCTTCGCGCCGAGCGTCGCGGCGGCGGCCGCGAGCAGGACGAACCCGGCGAGAAGGCCCGTCAGGGGGGAAGTGCGCCCAATCCGGTCGCCTCGTTCCACCGGCCGCCTCCCGCTGCCAAAGCCTCAGCCGGCCTCGTCGTCTTTCGGTTTTTCCGTCGGCCCCTTGGCGGCGACCCAGGCCTTGTAGCCGCCCTTGATATGCGCCACCGGCTTGAGCCCCATCGCCTGGGCGACGTCGGCGGCGAGCGCAGAGCGCTGGCCGCTGGCGCAGTGGAAGATGAAGTGCTTGTCCTCGCCGAATATGTCCTTGAAGTAGGGACTTTCGGGGTCGATCCAAAACTCGAGCATCCCGCGCGGGCAATGGAAGCTGCCGGGGATTCTGCCCTCGCGCTGCAGCTCGCGGATGTCGCGCAAATCGACGATCACCACGTCCTCGTCGTTCTCGAGCGCCATCACATCTTCGGCCGAGAGTTCCTTGATGCGCTTGCGCGCCTCCTCGACCAGTTGCTTGAAACCCTTCACGATCTTCTGCGCCATCGCGGCCTCGCTCCATGCGGTTCGGGACTGGATTGAGGGCCAACCTAACCCATTTACGGTCCCGGAAATAAGCTCGACGAACGTCCAGTCCAGTAATACACCGCGAGCCCGGCCCATTCCCGCGCCGCCGCGTCGACGCGCCGCAGCCCCTCCGAGGGCTTGTCGAAGAAGCGCAAGGCGTCCTCGGGGCCGCGGGTGCGGTAGTCCACCGGCCAGGGGAGCACGTCGAAGCCCGCCTCGCGGAAGCAGCCCACCGCACGCGGCATGTGGGCGGCCGAGGTGACGAGCAGCCAGCGCTCGCCGGGCTTGGGGTCGAGAAGCGCCTTGGTGTAGCGGGCGTTCTCATGGGTGTCGCGGGCGCGGTCCTCGAGCACCAACCGCTTGCCGTCTACTCCGAGCGCGCGGAACAATTGGCCGGCGCCCAGCGCCTCCGCCTCGCCCTTGTAGACGAGCCGCCCGGAGCCGCCGGAAAAAACCAGCTTAGTCCGCGGAAAGGCGAGCGCCAGCGCCGCCGCCTCGACCATCCGCTCGCCCGCCTCGTTGAGGGCGATGACGCCGCGCGCGGCCGAGACCAGGGTGTCCTGGGCACCGCCGAGCACGATGATGCCGGTGGGCGGCGGCATGGCGGCCAAATCGGGACGGGGGAAGCGCTCCTCCAGCGGCAGCAGCAGCAGATTGCCGAGCGGCGAGAGGCCGGCGATCAACAAAGCCACCGCGGCGGCGAGCGCCAGGCGGCGCCACCAGGGGGCAAACCGCGTCCACAGCAGCCCCACCCCCAGCAACAGCAGGAGCACGAGCAGGCTCGATGGCTGCGCCAGGAACCAGACGACCTTGGCGACGGGGAAGAACATGGCGCGCCTTTCCGGGCTAGGCGCGCGCGCGCGCCACCCGCTCGGCCTCGCGCTTGAACGCGCGGCCCATCGCCTGGAACGCCATCTCGAAGGCCTTGGCGTTGCGGGCGAGGATGGCGTTGGCGAGCAGGCCGCGGAAAATGCCGAACTGCTCGAACCGGCAGCGCCCGGCATCCTCGGCCGCGATGCGCATGCCGAACTCCGAATCGAACAGGCCCGGAACGCCCAGGCGCCGCAGCCAGCGGATCTCCCTGCCCTCCTCGACGCGGATGATCTTGGGGCGCAGCTC
>CAYVYD010000029.1:13436-14747 GCA_964454415.1 uncultured Hyphomicrobiaceae bacterium
GGCGCGCCGACGCCGAGCTCGGCATGGATCGTCTTCACCGTCCCTCTCCCGTGACTGGCCGGCCGCGGCGCGATTTATAATGAAATGATTTCAATCCGTTGCCTCGTGGTGCTGCGACTTCGATTCAGGACACGGAGGCCGCGCGCCGCGGCTGCGCGGCGGCGCGGGCTCGACCGGGAGCAAGAGGCGGAGGGCGGCGGCCTTATTCGGCGGCGTCGACGATCACCTCTTCATGGGCGTTGTCGACGACGACGGGCGATTCGAAATAGCTGATCTCGGGCTCGGCGCCGTAGCGCTCGGCGATCATCGCCCGCCAATCGGCGTTGTAGAAGGCCTCGGCCTGCGCCCGGCTCTCCCAGAGATAGACGCCGCCGGCGGTGCCCTGGTCCCAAAGATAGTATTTGCGCACCAGGCCAGGGATGCCGCGATATTTGGGCGCCGAGCCCTGGAACAGGTTGGAGGCGGTCTCCAGCGTCGTCTCGGAAGGAATCGGAAAACGCACGATTGCGGTGATCATGGCCTGCGTCCTTTCGGTGTAGGAATCGGGGTCTTTCTCCGGCGCCCATTTAAGCCCGCCTGCCGCGCCCGCGCCAGACGCTCGGCGTCACGATTTCTTGGAAGAGGCGCGCCCGCGCTCGGCCCGCATCAGCTTGTCGACGAGAAAAAACGCGCCCGCGATCGCCAGGGCGGCGGGCACCACCGTATTGACGGTCGCCCACATGATCGTCATCCCGATCCGGCCGAGCGCCTGGTTCAGCGGATCGGCGCAGACCACGTCGGCGAAATCGAGCTGCTCGCATGAATCGTAGAACGCCAGCACGAAGACGGTCGTGAGCCCGGCGAGCACCACCACGAGGCTCGCATAGCTGAGCGCCTTGACGGTCTTCATAAGCGTGGATGTCTGGTTGGTCATCTGGTCTCCTCGAACAGTTCCCGGCCGATCAGCATGCGGCGAATCTCCGACGTGCCGGCGCCGATCTCGTAAAGCTTGGCGTCGCGCAGCAGCCGGCCGCAGGGGTAATCGTTGATATAGCCGTTTCCGCCCAGCGCCTGAATAGCCTGAAGCGCCATCCACGTCGCCCTTTCGGATGAGAACAGGATCGCGGCGGCGGCGTCCTTTCGGGTCCGCTCGCCCCGGTCGCAGGCCCTCGCCACCGCGTAGACATAGGCCTTGGCTGCGTTCAGCGCCACATACATGTCGGCGAGCTTGCCCTGCATAAGCTGGAAGGTGCCGATGGCGCGGCCGAACTGGCTGCGCTCGTGAAGATAGGGGATCACCACGTCGAGGCAGGCCTGCATGATGCCGAGCGG
>CAYVYD010000030.1:0-14583 GCA_964454415.1 uncultured Hyphomicrobiaceae bacterium
GGCGAAGGCAAGACGCTGGTCGCGACGCTGCCGGTCTATCTCAACGCGCTCACCGGCCGCAGCGTCCACGTGGTGACCGTCAACGACTATCTGGCCCGGCGCGACTCCGAATGGATGGGCGCGATCTACGAGTTCCTCGGCCTTTCGGTCGGCTGCATCGTGCACGACCTCAACGACGACGAGCGCCGGCGCGCCTATGGCTGCGACGTCACCTACGGCACCAACAACGAATTCGGCTTCGACTATCTGCGCGACAACATGAAATACTCCGTCGAGGACATGGTGCAGCGCGGACACCATTTCGGCATCGTCGACGAGGTCGACTCGATCCTGATCGACGAGGCGCGCACGCCGCTCATCATCTCCGGCCCCATCGAGGACCGCTCCGACCTCTACACGGCGATCGATGCCTTCATTCCCAAACTGGTCGAGGAGGACTACGAGCTCGACGAGAAGATGCGCACCGTGGCGCTGACGGAGGCCGGCAACGAGCACGTGGAAGAGATGCTGAGCACGTCGGGCCTGCTGAAGGGATCCTCGCTCTACGACGTCGAGAACGTCACCGTCGTGCACCACGTCAACCAGGCGCTGCGCGCGCACAAGCTGTTCCAGCGGGACAAGGACTACATCGTCAAGAACGACGAGGTGGTCATCATCGACGAGTTCACCGGCCGCATGATGCAGGGCCGGCGCTATTCGGAGGGCCTGCACCAGGCGCTCGAGGCCAAGGAGCGGGTCACCATCCAGCCGGAGAACCAGACGCTCGCCTCGATCACCTTCCAGAACTATTTCCGGCTCTACGACACGCTCGCCGGCATGACGGGCACGGCGCTCACCGAGGCCGACGAGTTCCTCGACATCTACGGCCTCGACGTGCTCGAGGTGCCCACCAACATGCCGATGATCCGCAGGGACGAGGACGACGAGGTCTACCGCACGGCGGACGAAAAATTCCACGCCATCATCGCCCTCATCAAGGACTGCCGCAAGCGCGGCCAGCCGGTGCTGGTCGGCACCACCTCGATCGAGAAGTCGGAGCTTCTGGCCGCCGCGCTCGCCAAGGACAAGCTGAAGGACCACCAGGTGCTGAACGCGCGCTACCACGAGCAGGAGGCGCACATCATCGCCCAGGCAGGCGTGCCGGGCGCGGTGACCATCGCCACCAACATGGCCGGCCGCGGCACCGACATCCAGCTCGGCGGCAATCCCGACATGCGCCTCAACGACTGGGTGATGGAGAAGTCCGAGAAGGGCAAGCCGCCGACCGAGAAGCAGATCGAGGCGGAGAAGGCCAAGATCGCCGCCGACGTCGAGGCCAAGAAAAAGAAGGCGCTCGGGGCGGGCGGGCTCTACGTGATCGGCACCGAACGCCACGAGAGCCGCCGCATCGACAACCAGCTTCGCGGCCGCTCGGGCCGCCAAGGCGACCCCGGCTGCTCCAAGTTCTTCCTCTCCCTCGACGACGACCTGATGCGCATCTTCGGCTCCGACCGCATGGACAGCGTGCTGCAGAAGCTCGGCCTCGAGGAGGGCGAGGCGATCGTCCATCCCTGGATCAACAAGGCGCTGGAAAAGGCCCAGCAAAAGGTCGAGGCGCGCAACTTCGACGCCCGCAAGCAGATCCTCAAATACGACGACGTGATGAACGATCAGCGCAAGGTCATCTTCGAGCAGCGGCTCGAGCTGATGAGCGATGCGGATGTGAGCGAGACCGTGGCCGACATGCGCGAGCAGGTGCTGGAGGAAATGGTGGCCGCGCATATCCCCGAGAAGGCCTATGCGGAGGAATGGGATTCGAAGGGCCTGCGCGAGGCGGTGGAGGAGGTCTTCGCCCTCAGCGCGCCGATCGAGCAATGGGCCGCCGAGGAGGGCATCGCGGACGAGGAGATCGACGACCGGCTCACCAATCTGATCAACCAGAAGGCGGCCAGGAAGGCGGGGCAATTCGGCGCCGACATCATGCGCCAGATCGAGAAGGCGGTGCTGCTGCAGACGTTGGACTCGCTGTGGCGCGAGCACCTGGTGGTGCTCGAACATCTGCGCCAGGTGGTGCATCTGCGCGGCTACGGCCAACGCGACCCGCTGAACGAATACAAGACCGAGAGCTTCACCCTGTTCGAGACCATGCTGGCGCGGCTGCGCGAGGACGTGACGCGGCAGCTCATGCATATCGAGCTCGCACCCCAGGAGGCGCCGGCGCTGGAGATGGCGTCGTTGCCGGAAATGGAGGCGCATCACATCTCACCCTTCACCGGCGAGGACGAGCTGGCCGGCGGCGGCGGCCTGGTGATGATGGACACCGCCCTCTCCGAGCGCGGCGGCGAGCCCGAGCAAGCCTTCAAGTCCCAGCCCCTACGCCACCGCGAGAAGGGGGTCGCGCTCGACCCCAACGACCCCTCGACCTGGGGCAAGGTGCCGCGCAACGCGGCGTGTCCCTGCGGCTCGGGAAAGAAGTACAAGCACTGCCACGGCCGGCTCTCCTAGGGTCCCGCGTCGCGGGCGATCCGCGCATCTTGTTTGATCCCTCACCCCCCGTATGGTGCCTCGCCCGGGAGCGCCCGGATCGGGGGACCGCGCGCTCGATGGATGGCGCCCCTGGCTCCCCGCCTGCGCGGGGATGACGGGGAGAGAGCGGGGATGACGAAGGGGAGAGAGCGGGGATGACGGGCGAGCGATGGCGGGGATAACGGGCGAACGATGGCGGGGTTGACGGGCGAACAGGTCGTTCTCTTCAGCCTGCTCGGCGCCGTGTTCGCGCTGCTGCTGTGGGGGCGCATCCGCTACGATCTCGTCGCCTTCGGAGCGCTGGTCGCCGCGGTAGTGCTCGGCGTGGTGCCGAGCGAGCGGGCCTTCGAGGGGTTCGGACACCCAGCGGTCATCATCATCGCGCTGGTGCTGATCGTCAGCCGCGGGCTGTTGAACTCCGGCGCGGTCGAGATCATCACCCGCTACGCTGTCACCTCCTCGCGCTCGGTCTCGGCCCACATCGCCATCATGGCCGGCATCGGGGCGGCGCTCTCGGCGGTTATGAACAACGTCGCGGCGCTGGCGCTGCTGATGCCGGTCGACGTGCAGGCAGCCGCCAAGGGCGAACGCAGCCCGGCGCTGACGCTGATGCCGCTTTCCGTCGCCACCATCGTCGGCGGGCTGGTGACGCTGATCGGCACGCCGCCCAACATCGTCGTCGCCAGCTTCCGGGGCGAGGCGCTGGGCGAGCCCTTCCACATGTTCGACTTCGCGCCGGTGGGGATCGTCGTCGCCGTCGCCGGCGTGGTCTTCGTGGCGCTGGCCGGCTGGCGGCTGATCCCCGCGGCGCGGCGCCAGCAGGACAGCGGCAAGGAACTGTTCAACCTCGAGGATTACGTGGCCGAGGCGCGCGCCACCGAGGGTTCGAAGATCATCAGCAAACGGATGCGCGAGCTCGACGACGAGGCGGAGGA
This sequence comes from uncultured Hyphomicrobiaceae bacterium, assembly GCA_964454415.1. Classification (GTDB taxonomy): domain Bacteria; phylum Pseudomonadota; class Alphaproteobacteria; order Rhizobiales; family Methyloligellaceae; genus JAJFHN01. The sequence goes on from CAYVYD010000030.1 coordinate 3,441, forward strand.
AGCCGACGCCGCGATACTGGGGCTGGTGCGCCGGGGCGAGCGGCTGCCGGGCCAGGCGCGGCGCGAGGTGATCAGGAAGGACGACGTGCTGGTGATCGAGGGCTCGCCCCGTGCGATCGAGGAGCTGGCCGGCGCGCTCGAGCTCGAATTCGCGGGCGCGGAGAAATACCAGGGCAGCCTGGCCTCGCCGGAGACCGGGCTGATCGAGGTGGTGGTGCCCTACGGCGCCCGCGCCGAGGGCCGCTCGGCGGTGTCGCTGCGGCTGCTCTACCGGCACGGCGTCTCGCTGCTCGGCATCTCGCGCCGGGGCGTGCCGTTCCGCGAGCGCGTCCGCCGGGTGGAAATCCAGCCCGGCGACATCCTGTTGCTCTACGGCTCCAGCGAAAATTTGAACGAGGTCTCCGAGTGGCTGGGCACCCTGCCGCTCGCCGATCGCGGCCTGCAGGTTACCCAGCGCGGCAAGGCAACGCTGACGATCGCCATCTTCGCCGCGGCGATCGCGCTCGCGAGCTTCGGCGTGCTCGCCCTGCCGGTCGCGCTTGCGGGCGCCTGCGTGGCGCTGGCGTTGTTCAACATCGTGCCGCCGCGGCAATTCTACGAGGCGGTCGAATGGCCGGTCATCGTGCTGTTGGGCTCGCTGATCCCGATCGGCGCCGCGCTCGAGCAGAGCGGCGGGACGGGGGTCATCGCCAAGGCCATCGTGGATGTCTCCAGCAGCGCCTCGCCGGCAATCGTGCTGACGCTGCTGATGGTCGTCACCATGACGCTCTCCGACGTGCTCAACAACACCACCACGGCGGTGATCACCGCACCCATTGCCCTCGACATCGCCAACCGCCTGTCGGTCAATCCCGACCCGTTCCTGATGGCTGTGGCGGTGGCTTCGTCGTGCGCGTTCCTCACGCCGATCGGGCATAAGAACAACACCCTCATCCTGGGGCCGGGCGGCTACCGGTTCGGCGATTACTGGCGCATGGGCCTGCCGCTCGAGATCCTGGTGATGGCGGTGGCGGTGCCGATGATATTGTGGGTGTGGCCGTTCTAAGCGAGAAGGCTCAGGACCGCGACGGCTCCGCCGGACAGCCTTGGGCGATTACGGTGGGGTAGCCGAGGTCGAAGGAACGGCGCCAGCGGCTGTTGGGATTGAGCTGGGAGCGGGCAACCATCCAGCAGCCCTCGGGCGCCTGGCGGTCGCCCTGGGCGAGTTTGGAGACGGTCGGTCCGACCCCCAATCGCTGCCGGATGGCGGCATTCACTGCGACAATGAAATGACGACCCTGTCGAGATTTCCGCTGAACACGTTGTCGCGCGTGTAGTCCCTCGAGACCGGCGTGCCGGTATCCTGGCCGACGTCGAACGTCTCGGACAGCGAAAACGTGCCCGGCATCGTGCGGCCGACTTCACCCTGCCCCACCTGGTCGCCGTTGACGTAGAGCGTCACGGTGCCGGACTGCTTGTCACGGACTTCATAGACCGCCTTCAGCTCGACTTTACCGTTCGGCAAGGGACGGTCCGATTTGATCTGGAATCGGTCCTCGTTGTAGGCGTTGTATTCGTACGCCAGCCGGTCGCCGGCCACATAGAATGCGTAGCCGCCATAGAGGCCGCCGGCAGCCACCAGCACGCCGTTGGCGCCGCCCTCCGGAATCTCCGCATAAGCCGCGATGCTGTGGTTCCGGTTCTTCACCGGAGGGGAGTAGGGCTCTGCGATTCGAACGGCCCCCGGCGGATAAAGAACGAACTCGCTGCGGTTCGGCGCATAGCGCTTGACGACGTTGGTAAGCCGCGCGCCCGCGTCGTCGTACAACGGATAGACGTTGTACTTCCAGGCTTCCTCCTCCCAGGCGGCCTTCAGTTCCTCCAGCTTCTCGGGGAACTGGTCGGCAAGGTTGTTGGACTCCGAGAAATCCTCGGCCACGTGGTAGAGCTCCCAGACGTCGTCCTCGAATGGGAATGTGCCGGCGACGATCCAGGGCATTCGGTTGCCGTGGATGGTGACCGCTTTCCAGCCGTCCAAATACATCGCCCGGTTGCCGAACATCTCGAAATATTGCCGGGTGCGCCGGCCCGCCGCGTCGGCGTCATTGAACGAATAGGCGAAACTGATCCCGTCAATGGGCATCTGCTTGATGCCATCGATTTCGTCCAAGGGTTTCAGTCCCAGGACCTCCATGATGGTCGGCGCGACATCGATGATATGGGCGTATTGGGTGCGGATTTCGCCCTTCGCCTCGATGCCCGCGGGCCAGTGCACGATCAGCGGGTCCTGAACACCGCCACGGTGGACGATCTGCTTGAAGTATTTGAACGGCGTGTTGCCCGCCATGGCCCAACCCGCATGGTAGTGATTGTTGGTCGCTTCCGATCCCCAAGCCTCATACCGCCTCAGATTCTCCTTGAGATCGGTTTGCTGGCTGTTCAGGAGCAACACCTCGTTGTGGGTGCCGGCGAGCCCGCCTTCGCCGCTCGCGCCGTTGTCCGAGGTGAGGATGATCAAGGTGTTGTCGAGCTTGCCGAGGCGCCTGAGGGTCGCGACGATTCTGCCGATTTCCATATCGACATGCTCGAGCTGGCCGGCGAAGGCCTCCATCTGTCGGGCGTACATCCTCTTTTCGCGGTCGCTCAGCGAGTCCCACGCCGGAATATCCGCCGTTCGCTCGGTCAGGGCCGTGCCGGGCGGGATGACGCCCATCTCCAGTTGCCGCCTGTGGATCATCTCCCTCGCCTTGTCCCACCCCATGTCGAACTTGCCCGAGTACTTCTCGATATACTCCTTCGGCGCATGGTGCGGCGCGTGCATGGCGCCCGGCGCCCAGAACATGAAGAACGGCTTGTCCGGGTTGATGGAGGCGTGCCCGGTCAGATAGTGAATCGCCTTGTCGGCGAGATCGGTCGAGAGGTGATAGTCGGGGTTTCCGCGCGAGGGCTCAACTGGCTCGTGGCCCGCGAACATGACCGGGGTGAAGTTGTTCGCGTCGGCCGCCATGAACGTGTAGGTGTGGTCGAATCCGTCATTCGTCGGCCAGTAGGTGAACGGGCCGACCTGGTGCACCTGGAAGGTCGGCGTGTGGTCCCACTTGCCGAGCGCGTAGGTCGTCCATCCGCCTTCCCGAACGACGCGCGCCACTTCCTGAGCCGTCAGGGGAACGCGCCCCGAGTAGCCGGGGAATCCCATGGCGGTAAGCGCATGGGAACCCAGCCCGATCGAATGCGAATTGCGGCCGGCGAGGATGGATGCCCTCGAAGGCGAACAAAGCGCGGTGGTGTGGAAGTTGTTGTACAGCAGACCGTTTGCGGCTAGGGCATCGATGTTCGGTGTCTCGGTCAGCCCGCCAAAGGCGCCGAGCTGCCCATAGCCCACATCGTCTAGAAGAATGATCAGGACATTCGGTTCCTTTCCGGTAAAGGTCCGCTCTTCAGGCCAGTCCTCGACCGATTCCTCGTAGGTCTTGGCAATCTTTCCCTCGAAGCCCGCCATCCTCGGATCTTCGTTCCCTGTCTGTAGGAAGGCGCGACCGGCAAGCAGCACCGCCGTCACAACAACCGCAATTAGGACACCGTATGCCAGAATCGTCAGCCTGCTCATCCGACCCTCCCCAGATGCCTCCTAAACCCGGCTCCGACGATAGCCGAGGCGTTTCAATCTTGAAACCATGAGCTTGCGCTTCCGCCTTTGACCTCGATGACCGTGATCCCGCCGTCCGCTCAACGACCACGCCATTTTCAGGCGCAAGCCGTACCGACAGGGCCGGCGCCGCCCAGTTGATCCCCCTCTCCATTGAAAACCAACAAGCCGGCTTACGTCTGGGGGCGGACGCTTCATCTCATTGGCAATAGCGTCCGCCTCGGTGCAGCGGAGCGCACCCGTCTCATAAAGGTTCGACCGACTTCCTTCATAGGCGAATTCACCGCTAGCTTAGCGAGCCATCTTGCGGACAGCCCTCGGCGACGGCGGCGTTCTCGTCGCCGCCGGGAGGGGTGGCGGCGACCGCGTAACGGCCGCCGCAGACGCTCACCCGCGGCGGCAGGCCCGTCGCCTCGAACAGCGCGTTGCCCCTGCGCAGCTCCGCCCAGAAGGCCTGCCAGCGCGTGCCCTCATAGGCCCGCGCGTTCCAGCCGGTCCAGCGATAGGGCATGACGTGGACGTGGAAGCGCGGCTGGCCGCCCGCCAGCGCCTTGGTGACGATCAGCCAGATCTCGTCGATGACCGGATCGGTCATGGCGTAGCAGCCGATCGAGCCGCAGCCGCCGTGCACCATCAGAAAGTCGCCGGTGCGCGCATGGGCACGGTCGAAGGCGTTGGGGTAGCCGAGGTCGAAGGAACGGCGCCAGCGGCTGTTGGGATTGAGCTGGGAGCGGGCGACCGTATAGAAGCCCTCGGGCGCCTGGCGGTCGCCCTGGGCGAGCTTGGGGCCGAGCTCCCCCGACCACACGCAGATCGGATAGGTGGCGAAGAGCGCGTAGCGGCCTCCCTTCTTGATCCACAGCTCGAGCTCCGACTCCTTCTTGTAGATGCGCATGAAGATCGGCGCGCCGAGCTCGAGGCCGCGGGCCTCAAGGCGGGCGTCGAGCCGGCCGAGATCGGGGGTGCCCCGCAGGGGCATGCCGTAGCGGTAGCGAAGCAGGCGCTCGCCGCGCTGGAGGTGGGTCCAGGCCCTGTCCAGCGACCGCATCACGGGAGGGCTGTAGTCGGCGAGGCCGGCAATGACGAGTGCCGCGATCAGCAGTCCGAAGAGCATGCGCATGGCGGCAAAAAGCCACGCGAATGCGGCATCAACTGGGCCGGAGCCCTCACCGGGGAGGGTGTCCGATTGTTATGCGGCTATTTGTCGAGCTTGGAATTGAGCCGGAAGGCGTAGCCGGCGACGGTGGGCTTGGCGGGCGCGAAGCGGAAGGTAGTGCCGTCGGCGATCGAGGCCTGGGCGGCGGCGGTCCGGGTCTCGGCCGGCTGGGCGGGCGCCCGTTGGGGGGCGGAATCTTCAGGGGGCGGCGTGACCAGGCTCTCGCGCGCCGAGGCCTGGATCACCGGCGCCTGGACGGGAACGCCGAGGGAGGCCTGCTGGGCCGGCGTCGCGTCGCGGCGGGCCGGCATCGCGGCGGTGTATTGAACGCCGGGATCCTCGTGCTTGGCCTCGCGGAACATCGGCGGCGGCGGCACCGCCTCGCGCGGCAGCCGCTGATAGGCGGGGCAGGCGGCTTGGGGATCGACATATTGCTGGCGGTCGACGAAGGCGACGTTCACCAAATAATGTTTCTCGCAGACCTGAACGGGCGGCGGCTGCTTGACTGCCTCAAAGTGGTCGTAGCCCTGCTTCAGGTCGCGCCAAAAGGGCGCCCATTTGCTAAAGCGGTGGCGGCGGAGGTTCTTGTCCGTCATGCGGAAGGGAAAGGCGTGAACCTCGATCGCCTTCTGTCCCCCCTTGAAGGATTCGCGCGCCAGAATGTAGATCTCCTCGATCAGCGCATCGGTCATGGCGTAGCAGCCGGCCGACTTGCAGTCGCCGTGGATCATCAGATGCTTGCCGGTGCGACCATGCGCCTTGTCGTAGGCGTTGGGGAAGCCGATGTTGAAGGCCAGGTGATACTTGCTCGACGGATTCAGCTGGCTCGCCTTGACCTGGTAGAAGCCCTCGGGCGACTGGTAGTCGCCCATGGTCTCCTTGGGGCCGAGCTTTCCGGAGTAGTTGCAGATCGGATAGGTCTTGAAGTGGTAGTAGCGGCCGTCGTCCTTGACCTTCCAGACCTCGAGCTCCGACTCTTCCTTGAAGACGCGCACGAAGATGGGGGCGTCCTCGCGCAAGCCCTTCTCCTCCAGCAGCGCCTGGGCTTCCGGAGAGAGCGGCTTGAGATGTGGCGGGACAGGCTGTGAGCAGCCTGCAATGGACGCGGCTAAAACCGCCGCGACCCCCACGCGGATGATTGCAGTCCAAAGCATACGCAGTGCCCCTTGCGCACGTCGCTCAGCATCCAACTTCGCCGCTTAACATGGAGTTAACGCAGCGCCAATCACGCGCTCGTGTGCCCCCCACTGGACAAACGATCGCCCTTCCACCCAATTTTCGACGAGGAAATGGGCGAAGTGGTGGCAAAGACGCCACTTTTCCGCACCGGACGCGGGGCCCCGAATCCTAGGATTCGGTCCCGATTTGCAGGTATTTGTCGCGCCGGTGCTGGCGAACTTCGGGCCCGCTCATGCCCTCGAAACGATCGAGAGTTCGCGCCAACTGGTTGCCGGTCGTCTTCATGACGCCTGCTGGATCGCGGTGGGCGCCGCCGATGGGCTCGGAGATGATGGTGTCGAGGATGCCGAGCTCGGAGAGATCCTGGGCGGTGATCTTCATGCTGGTGGCGGCGTCCTTGGCGCGGTTGGAATCGTGCCACAGGATCGAGGCCGCCGCCTCGGGCGAGGCGACGGTGTAGATCGCGTGCTCGAGCATCATCACCGCATTGGCGCTGGCGAGGGCGACGGCGCCGCCGGACCCGCCTTCGCCGATGACGATGGCGACGATGGGAACGCTCAAGGTCATGCAGCGCTCGATGGAGCGGGCGATCGCCTCGGCCTGGCCGCGCTCCTCCGCGCCGATGCCGGGATAGGCACCCGGCGTGTCGACGAAGGTGACGACGGGAATCTGGAACTTGTCGGCCAGGCCCATCAGACGGATCGCCTTGCGGTAGCCCTCCGGGCGCGCCATGCCGAAATTGTGATCGAGTCTGGATTGGGTGTCGGCGCCCTTCTCCTGGCCGATGACCATCACGGCGCGGCCGTGGAAGCGCCCCAATCCGCCGACCACGGCGTGATCCTCCGCGAAGGTGCGGTCGCCGGCGAGCGGCGTGAACTCCTCGAGCAGCGCCTCGACATAGTCCATGCAGTGGGGCCGGTCGGGGTGGCGGGCGACCTGGGTCTTCTGCCACGGCGTCAGTTCGGAATAGGTCTCCTCCAGCGCCTTCCTCGCCTTGGTCTGGAGGGTGGCGATTTCCTCGGCGATCGAGACGGCGTTGCCGTTGGACTCGATGGACCTCAGCTCCTCGATCTTGCTTTCAAGCTCGGCGATGGATTTTTCGAAGTCGAGATAGGTGCGCATGGAACTCGGATCCGTCGGCGGGCGCCACAGGCGCGGCGCCGCGACTTGGGCATGATCATGTTTCGCGTAAGTGGCCCGCGAGCCTGCCCTCTGTCAAGGCGCGAGGCAACGGCGCGGCGGGCCAAGGGTTAACCCCTTCCGCCGGGATCGAGACGGGCGCCGGCGAGCGGGTGATGGTCCTGAACCAGGCTCCTCAGGCGCTCCTCGAGCACGTGGGTGTAGATCTGGGTCGTCGAAATGTCGGCGTGGCCGAGCAGCTGCTGGACGGCGCGCAGGTCGGCGCCGCGCTCGAGCAGGTGGCTGGCGAAGGCGTGACGCAGCACATGGGGCGAGAGCCGTTTGGCGTCGAGGCCGGCGCGGGCCGCCAGCGCCTTCAGCTCCTGGGCGAAGCGCTGGCGCGTCAGATGACCCTGCTTGGCGCGCGAGGGAAACAGCCATGGCGAGGGCGGGGCTCCGGCGCGCGCGATGGCCTCGCCATAGGCGGCGATCGCCTCGCGGGCGGCGGCCGTCAACGGCACCATCCGCTCGCGCCCGCCCTTGCCCTTGACGAGCAGCACGCGCTGGGCCGGGCGGCAGCCCTCGCGCGGCAGGGCGACGAGCTCGGAGACCCGCAGGCCGGTGGCGTAGAGAATCTCCAGGAGGCAGTGGAGCCGCAACGCGCGCAAGCGCCCCGCCCCACCCTTCCCGCCCGCCCAGGCGCGCGCGGTCTCGAGCAGCAGGTCGACGTCCTCCACGGAGAGAATCTTGGGCAGCGGACGGCGCAGCTTGGGGCCCTCGATGGCTGCGGCGGGATTGTCGCCGCGCAGGCCCTCGGCGTGCAGGAAGCGGTAGAACTGGCGCAGCGCGGAGAGCTTGCGCGCCTGGCTCGAGGCGGCGAGCCCGCGCCCCGAAATGTCCCGCAGGAACGCCCTCAGGTCGCCGGCGCCGGCGCCGCGCAGGTCCCGGCCGCGCCCGGCCAGATGGGCGGCAAGCTCGCCCAAGTCGCGGGCGTAGGCTTCCAGCGTATTGGCCGAGGCGCCGCGCTCGGCGCTCAGCATTTCCAGAAACAGCTCGACGTCGCCTCCGTCCCGACCCTTCGGTCCCGTCCCCGCCGTCATGGTGGCCGCTCCCATCTCCCCAAGCCCGGCCGCGCTAGCGCACCTTGACTCCCCGCAAGGGCGTCGTGATCTGCTTGGGCTGGGGCTCGAAATAGGTCGACAATACGTAAGCCCCGCCATAGACCAGGCCAGCGACCACGCCGATAAAGACGAGGAAGCGAATCAAACTCGGCATCGAATCGCCCTTTCAATTGCACCGACTCGGTTCACCATAACATGATGGAAAGCGCGGTGCGGTCACGCCGGCAACGGGCTCGCCGCGGCGAGCGCCCCGGCCGCGCGTGGTCAATGCCCGCACGATCCCACACCGACCGGCCCTCCCCGACTGGATTTCCGTTAGGCATTATCGGTTCGGCAAAGTAAAAGACGGGTTGAGACGCTCGCGCGGGGAGGCGCGCGAGCAGATTTAGAGCATGGACATGCGATTGGGCCTGAAGGCGCGAAAACGCGCCAACACGAAGGAAAAATCGGCCGCCATCCGCCAAAGTCTGGGCCACAGAAGCGTCGTCTTGATCGGCCTGATGGGGGCCGGAAAGACGGCGATCGGACGACGCCTGGCGAACCGTTTGGGGCTGTCCTTCACCGACGCCGACAACGAAATCGAGCGCGCCGCCGGACAGAGCATCAGCGATATCTTCGCCGAATATGGGGAAGCCCATTTCCGCGAGGGCGAACGCAAGGTGATCGCCCGCCTGCTCAATGGCGGACCGCAGGTTCTGGCCACCGGCGGCGGTGCCTATATGAACGAGACCACGCGGAAAAACGTTGCAAGGAAGGGCATTTCGGTGTGGCTGAAGGCCGATCTCGACGTGCTTCTCGAGCGGGTCGGGCGGCGCGACAACCGGCCGCTGCTCAAGCGGGCCGACCCCGAGCAGGTGATGCGCAAACTGATCGACGAACGCTACCCCGTCTATGCCAAGGCCGACATCACGGTGCACAGCCGCAACGTCGCGCATGAAACCATCGTCGGCGAAATCATGGACGCCCTGCAACGCGCGCTCACCGACCGGCGGCCGGTGCGGAGGAGCTGAGATGGCGCTCGATCAAGCCGTTGCGCGCGAGCGGGAGAGCGGGCCGCGCGACGTCGAGGTGGCGCTGGGCGAGCGCAGCTACCACGTCCTGATCGGCCCCGGATTGCTGGGCGAGGCCGGCAAGCACGCCGCCGCCCGGCTGCCCGGCGCGCGCGCCGCCATCGTCACCGACGCCAACGTGGCGCAGCATCATCTGGCGCCGCTGGAGACCGCCTTCAAGGAGGGCGGAACGCATCTGGGATCGCTGGTGCTACCGGCGGGCGAGGCGACCAAGTCGTTCGCGGAGCTGGAGCGGCTGTGCGGACGGCTGCTCGATCTCGGCCTCGAGCGCGGCGACGTGGTGGTCGCGCTCGGCGGCGGGGTGATCGGCGATCTGACGGGCTTCGCGGCGAGCATCCTGCGCCGCGGCGTCAACCTCATCCAGGCGCCGACGACGCTGCTGGCGCAAGTGGATTCGGCGATCGGCGGCAAGACCGGGATCAACACGAGCCAGGGCAAGAACCTGATCGGCACCTTCCACCAGCCGGCGCTGGTGATCGCCGATACCGACGTGCTGGCGACGCTCGACGAACGCCAACTGCGCGCCGGCTACGCGGAGATCGTCAAATACGGCCTGATCGGCGACGCCGACTTCTTCGCCTGGCTCGAGGCCAACGGAGCCAAGGTGCTCGAGGGCGGGCGCGAGCGCGTGCGCGCGATCGAGACCAGCGCCCGCGCCAAGGCGGCGATCGTGGCGGCCGACGAGCGCGAGGGCGGCAAGCGCGCGCTGCTCAATCTCGGCCACACCTTCGCCCACGCGCTCGAAGCCTTCGCGGGCTATTCCGACCGGCTGCTGCACGGCGAGGCGGTGGCGATCGGCATGGCGCTCGCCTTCGAGCTCTCGCGCGAGCTGGGGCTGTGCGGCGAGGCCGACGCCGCGCGCGTCGCGGTCCATCTGCGCGGCGTGGGGCTTCCCGCCGCCATCGCCGAGATACCGGGCACCGCGCCGAAGCCGGGCGATCTCGTCAAGGCGATGACCCAGGACAAGAAGGTCCGCGCGACCAAGCCGGCGCTGATCCTGGCGCGCGGCATCGGCGCGGCCTTCGTCGATCCCGGCCTGGAGTGGAGCGCGCTCAAGGACTTCCTCGCGCGCCAGTGTGACAAGCGATGACGCTCAGCCTGGGACTGTTGGCCGGCGCGATCCTGGCCCTGCTGGTATTCTCGGCCTTCTTCTCGGGCTCGGAGACCGCACTCACCGCCGTCTCGCGGGCGCGCATGCACGCGCTCGAGCAGGACGGCAACAAACGGGCGGCGCTCGTCAACCGGCTGATCCTCAACCGCGAGCGGCTGATCGGCGCGCTGCTGCTCGGCAACAATTTGGTCAACATCCTGGCCTCGGTGCTGGCGACAAGCCTGTTCCTGACGCTGTTCGGCCAGGCCGGCGTCGCCTATGCAACGCTCACCATGACGGCGCTGATCCTGGTGTTCGCCGAGGTGCTTCCCAAAACCTACGCGATCTCCAACGCGGACCGCATGGCGCTCGCCGTGTCCCCCGTGGTGCGCCTGGTGGTGGCGCTGTTCGCGCCGGTCACGCGCACGGTGCAGACCGCGGTGCGCCACATGTTGCGGCTGTTCGGGCCGAGGATCGCCGACGACGCGGCGGTGCTCTCGGCGCATGAGGAGCTGCGCGGCGCGATCGAGCTGCATCACAAGGAAGGCGGCGTGGTCAAGCGCGACCGCGACATGCTGGGCGGCGTGCTCGACCTGCGCGACCTCGAGGTCGAGGACGTCATGGTCCACCGCACCAAGATGCACACCATCAACGCCGACGACGATCCCGAAAGGGTCGTCGACCAGGCGCTGAGCAGCCCCTACACCAGACTGCCGCTGTGGCAGGGGGAGCCGGAAAACATCGTCGGCATCCTGCACGTCAAGACGCTGCTGAAGGCGCTGC
>CAYVYD010000031.1:0-4977 GCA_964454415.1 uncultured Hyphomicrobiaceae bacterium
CCTACGCCAAGGGCGGCAAGGTCGGGCTGTTCGGCGGCGCCGGCGTCGGCAAGACGGTGCTGATCATGGAGCTGATCAACAACATCGCCAAGGCGCATGGCGGTTATTCGGTGTTCGCCGGCGTCGGCGAGCGCACCCGCGAAGGCAACGACCTCTATTGGGAAATGATCGAATCCGGCGTCAACAAGCAGGGCGGCGGCGGCGGCTCCAAATGCGCCCTGATCTATGGTCAGATGAACGAGCCGCCGGGCGCGCGCGCGCGCGTCGGGCTCTCCGGCCTCACCGTTGCCGAGCACTTCCGCGACCAGGGCCAGGACGTGCTGTTCTTCGTCGACAACATCTTCCGCTTCACCCAGGCGGGCTCGGAGGTCTCGGCGCTGTTGGGCCGGATTCCCTCGGCGGTGGGCTACCAGCCGACGCTCGCCACCGACATGGGCGCTCTGCAGGAGCGCATCACCTCGACCGACAAGGGTTCGATCACCAGCGTCCAGGCGATCTACGTGCCGGCCGACGACCTGACGGATCCCGCGCCCGCGACCTCGTTCGCCCATCTCGACGCCACCACGGTGCTCTCGCGCTCGATCGCCGAGAAGGGCATCTACCCCGCCGTCGATCCGCTCGATTCGACCAGCCGCGTACTTGAGCCCCGCACCGTGGGCGAGGAGCACTACCGCGTCGCCCGCCGGGTCCAGGAGATCCTGCAGCGGTATAAGACCCTGCAGGACATCATCGCGATTCTCGGCATGGACGAGCTCTCCGAGGAGGACAAGCTGATCGTCGCCCGCGCCCGCAAGATCGAGCGCTTTCTCTCCCAGCCGTTCCACGTCGCCGAGGTATTCACCGGCTCGCCCGGCGTGCTCGTCGACCTGGCCGACACCATTCGCGGCTTTTCGGGCCTGTGCAACGGCGACTTCGATCACCTGCCCGAGCAGGCCTTCTACATGGTCGGCACCATCGAGGAGGCGATCAAGAAGGCCGAGCGTCTGGCGACGGAAGCGGCCTAAGGGTAGGGATCAGACCGGTGGCCGAGACCTTCAAATTCGAGTTCGTTTCGCCCGAGCGCCTGGTGCTCTCGGAGGAGGTCGAGCAGGTGCAGGTACCCGGCGCGGAAGGCGACTTCACCATGCTCGCCCACCACGCGCCGGTGCTCACCGGCCTGCGCCCCGGCCTGTTGGACGTGATGCTGCCGGGGGGCAGGGAGCGGCGCTACTACGTGCGCGGCGGCTTCGCCGAGGTCGGCGCCGGGAGGCTCACCGTGCTCGCCCAGCAGGCCATAGACGTCGATGATCTCGACCGAGAACAGCTCGCCAAGGAGATCAGCAACGCCGAGGAGGACGCCGCCGACGCCGCCGACGAGGCGATCCGGCACGCCGCCGAGGACGTGCTCGACCGGTTGAAGGCAATCCAGCGGATCCTGAAGCTCGGCTGAGGGCGGCCGGGGCCCTCAGGACCCCGCCAGGTTCCCGAACTCCTTGATCACCGCCTCGTAGACGCCGCGCTTGAACGGCACCGCGAGCTCCGGAAGCGCCGCCATATCCGCCCAGCGCCAGGCGTCGAACTCGGCCCTGTGGCGGCCGTGCCCGGAGATGTCGACCTCCTCGTCGCCGCCCAGATGGCGCATCGCGATCCACTTCAGCCGCTGACCCCGGTACTTGCCCTTGAGCGCGATTCCGACGAGCTCCTCGGGCAGGTCGTAGCAGAACCAGCCGCGTGATTCGGCGATCACCTCCACCCGACTGACGCCCGTCTCCTCCTCGAGCTCCCGCAGCGCCGCGGCCCGAGGGCTCTCGTCCCCGTCGATGCCGCCCTGGGGCATCTGCCACCTGTGGTCGTCGCCCTCATCGTCGATCTTGGGTATCCGGCGGCCGATCCAGACCCGGCCCGCGTCGTTCAGCAGCATGACGCCGACGCCCGATCGGTAGGGCAGCTCCGTGGCCGCGGGCTCTGTCATCGCGTCGGCAGGAGGGGCGTCAGCTTTGCGGACGCGCACGGATCGCCGCGCTGATCGGCACCAGAACCATGCCCTTCTGCGACAGCGAGCGCGACCACTGCGAGATGCGCTGAATGGTGATCGGGAAGCTCGAGGCGACGCCGATGGCGAGCCCGTTCTCGCGGGCCGCTGTCTCCAGCGACCTCAATGCCTCGTCGATGTCCTCCGGCGTCTGGGCGGCGTCGATCTGGATATGGGCGGCGGAAAAGCCGAGCCCCAGATCCTTGGCGATCTGGCCAGCCGTCGAGCGCGCCGCGGTGCCGTCGTCCAGGAAGATCAGCCCGCGCGACTTGATCTCCTCGAGCACCGGGAGGAACGCCTCCTGGGTGGAGGCGAATTTGGCGCCCATGTGATTGGTGATGCCGACATAGCCGGTGAAGCGGGCCATCAGCCATTGCAGCCGCTTGAGGTTCTCGTCCGGCGGCAGATTGGTCAGCAGCGTATGGGGCCCTGGATCGTTGTCGGGATAGTCGAAGGGCTCGAGCGGTATCTGCAGCATCACCTCGTGGCCGGCCTCGCGCGAGAGCCGGACCCAGCTCTGCAGATTGCGGCCATAGGGCGAGAAGGCGAGCGTCACGTTGCCGGGCAGCATGTTGACCGCCTGGTTGGTCGCCAGCTCCGAGAGGCCGAGGCCGTTGACCATGATGGCGATGCGCGCCGGTTCGTCGGCCTTCGGCAGCGAGGCGTATTGGGTTGGCCTGGCGTAGATGTCGCTCGGACGGCGGCCGTCCTCGGCGATCTTGGGCAGCGGTCCGTAGCGAGAGTCCTCGACCAGCGCCACCACCGGCACCGCCGCCATCTCGACGGCGCCCTTGGGCATTGGCGATGCGTCGCTGAGCGGGCCGTCGGCGCCAGCATTGCCCAGCGCCGCGAGATCGCTGCCGCCCTCCGAGCCCTGCGCCGGGGCCGGGACGTCCTCGCCGCCGGTGTTCTTGGCGATCGACGATTCGACGATTGCCGAGGGCCGGTCTCCCGGCGCCACCTCGATGACCGCGGAGGGCTCGCCCCCCATTTGATCGCCGCCAACCGCCACCCACAGGACGATCACCGCCAGCAAGCCCAACACGCCCGCAACACTGAACGCCAGCGTCTTCACGTTGCCTCAAACTCCCGACCCGGCGCGGCCCCAGCTCCGTCTCGCGGCCACAGATTACATTTTCTTGCCGCTTCAGTCCGCCGCGGCTTTCTTCACTCCCGTCAACGCCTCGACCTTCTTCGGTGCCGGCGCTTTCTTGATTCCGCGCACGAAGTTCAAGGCGAATTGAAGTTGCTGGTCCTTTTCCTTCTCCTCGGGAACGTAGCTCGAGCTGCCCGTGTTCTCCTCGCCGTCCTTGCGCTTGAGATGGCCGCGCAAATTGGCTTCGCCGCGGGGCTCGATCTTCTGCTTCTTGAATTCCTCGGGAAGCTCCTGCTCCACGATGATGGTCGGATCGATGCCCTTGGCCTGGATCGAGCGCCCCGACGGCGTGAAATAACGCGCCGTGGTGAGCTTGATGGCGCCGTTGGCGCCAAGCGGGATGATCGTCTGCACCGAGCCCTTGCCGAAGGAGCGCGTGCCGATCACGGTGGCGCGGTGCTGGTCCTGCAACGCGCCGGCGACGATTTCAGACGCCGAGGCCGAGCCGCCATTGATCAGCACCGCGAGCTTCTTGCCGTTGACGATGTCGCCGGAGCGCGCATTGTAGCGCTCGCTCTCGTTCGCCCGGCGCCCGCGCGTCATCACGATCGCGCCCTTGTCGAGAAACGCGTCGGAGACGGCGACCGCCTGGTCCAGCAGACCGCCCGGATTGTTGCGCAAGTCGATCACGTAGCCCTTGAGCTTGGGACCAATTTCCTTCTCCAGCTTCTCCACCGCCGTCTTCAGCGCCGGGCTGGTCTTCTCGTTGAAGGTGGTGATGCGGATGTAGCCCACGTCGCCCTCGGCGTTGTACTTGACCGGGATGATGCGGATCAGGTCGCGCACGATCTTGACGTCGAAGGGCTCATCGACGCCCTCGCGCACGATGGTGAGCGTGATCGGCGAATTGACCGCCCCGCGCATCTTCTCGACCGCTTCCTGCAGCGACAGCCCGAGAATCGGCTCGCCGTCCAGATGGGTGATGAGGTCGCCCGACATCAGCCCCGCCCGCGAGGCCGGGGTCTCGAGCATCGGCGTCTGGATCTTGACGACGCCCTTATCCATCGTCACCTCGATGCCGATGCCGCCGAACTCGCCGCGCGTCTGCACGCGCACGTCGTCGAAATTCTTCGGCGGCAGATAGGCCGAATGCGGATCAAGCCCGCTCAACATGCCGTTGATCGCCGATTCGATCAGCTTGGAGTCGTCGGGCTCCTCGATATATTGCGCCCTCACCTGCTCGAGCACGTCGCCGAACAGATCGAGCTGGCGATAGATCTGGGCGTTCGCCGCCACCGCCTCGTGGCTGCGCGAAACGTTGACGAAGAGCACGCCGGCGGCGGCACCCGCCACCAGCAAGAACGCCCATAGGGCAAATTCGGATTTCCGCATTATCCTTGCACCTTTTCAGAACCCACGGCCCACCATGGTCCGGGATCGATTGGTTGCCCATCCTTCCTGAATTCGACGTAGAGGATAGGGCGTGCCTTCCTGGCCTCTCCTCCATTGGGCGCCGAAGCGCCCATTGCGGCGATGGGCTCGCCCGCCAGGACGAATTGTCCAGGGCCGACGTCGATGCGCTTCATCCCCGCTAACAGAATATGATATCCCCCGCCACCATTTATGATCAAGAGCTGCCCGTAGCTGCGAAATTCGCCCGCATAGACGACCCAGCCGTCGGCGGGCGAGGTGACCTGGGCCTGCGGGCGGGTTTCGAGCGACACGCCCTGGGTCTTGCCGCCGAAATCGTCCTCGGTGGCGAACTCGCGAATCTGCCTCCCCCGCACCGGCAGCGGCAGGGTGCCCTTGGTGCGGGAGAACGGCACGGCGGGCTTGATGCGCCCGGGGCTCATCAGCGCGACCTTCTCGG
>CAYVYD010000031.1:5077-7670 GCA_964454415.1 uncultured Hyphomicrobiaceae bacterium
TGGCCTGGGCCTCGCGTTCGGAGCGGATGCCCTTCTCCACCTCCACCAGTTCGTCGAGCTCCTTGGCGAGGTTGTCGGCCTGATATTTGAACTCGGGGAAGATCGCGGCGAGCAGCATGGCGCTGCGGACCATCTTGAGCGCGTCGTCGCGGCGGGTGACGAAAGCGGGCGGCGGCTGGCCGCCGATTCGCTGCATCGCCGCCAGCAGCTTGGCGATGGTGTCGTGGCGCTCGTCGATCGAGCCGCGAATCACGTCTTCCTGGGTGACAAGCGCCGCGAGGCGCTCCTCGACCGCGTTGAGCTTGGCTTCGCTCTCCTGAACATTGTGCGCGGTCTCGATCAGCTTTTCGTTGAGCTGGGCGCGCTCCTTCGCGATCGCCGCCATGTCCTGCTTAAGGAACTTGGCGCGCTCGCGCGAGGAATCGAGCCGGTGCTTCGTCGCATTGAGCTCGCTCGCCGCCTTGTCGCGATCGGCCGCCGTTTCCGCCGCCCGTGACGTGGCGGTGCCGCAGGCGAGCAGACCCGCCAGCAGCAGGGCCGCGAGCGGTCGCGTGACTGTCATCATAACGCTTTTCGGCATGCCCGCCTCGCCTGCACCCGGCGTAAGACCCCAACCTTCCCATCATAGCGTTGATCAAAGGCTAAGCCCATATCGGCCTCCTCTGAGCCGCCGCAAGCCGCGCTCAGGCGCGGTGGTAGGGATGGCCCGCCAGGATCGTCAGCGCCCGGTAGATCTGCTCGGCAAGGACGATGCGCGCGAGCCCGTGCGGCAGCGTCATGGGGCCGAGCGAGAGCCGCGCCTCGGCGGCTCTCACGACTTCATCGCCGATCCCGTCCGGGCCGCCAAGGACGAAGGCCAATTCGCCCGTCCCAGAGTCGCGCATCGCCGCCAGGTAATCGGCGAACCCGGCGCTCGAAAGCGCCTTGCCGCCCTGGTCCATGACGATCAGCCGCGCGCCCGCGCCGAGCTTGGCAATGAGCGCCTGGCCCTCCTGCCTGCGGCGCTCCGCGGCGCTCCCCTTCCGGGATTGCGCCACCTCGGTCACCTTGAGGGGTCCCGCGCCGATCGGCTTGCCGGCGCCGTCGATGCGCCGGGAGTATTCGCCGAACAGGCCGGATTCGGCCCCGCGCTTGAGGCGGCCGACGCTCAATATGGTGAGACGCATGGGCTGCGCGTGCGGCCGCCTAGACGGCGAGCAGCTCGTTCGGACGTTCCGCCGACCACATTTTTTCGAGATTGTAGAAGTCACGCACCTCGGGCCGGAACACGTGAACGACGACGTCGCCCGCGTCGATCAGCACCCAGTCGCAGCTGGGCATGCCCTCGACCCTGGCGCGGCCGTAGCCGTCGTCCTTGAGGCGCTTGACCAGCCGGTCGGCGATGGCGCCGACCTGCCGGTGCGAACGCCCGGACGCGATCACCATGTGATCGCTGATCGAGGATTTTCCGTGGAGGTCGATGGTTACGACGTGCTCCGCCTTGGCATCGGCCAGCGTGTCGAGCACCGCCGCGAGAAGGGGGGAGCGCCTGCGCACCGGCGCAGGTGCCTTCCGAGGACCGCCCGCGCCGGCGTCCCCTTTCGATGGATGCATTGTCAGGTGGATATCCTTGGTTTCATGCAACTCGTCAGCCGCGGCGCATGATGCGCGGATAAACGAATCATAATACGCGGCCGATGGCGATTTCAACTCCTGCAATGGTATCACTGGGCCAGCGAGCGCCGCCATGATCAAAATCACCGACAAAATCGCCGTCGGCCCGGGCGAAATCGAGGAATCCTTCGTGCGCGCCTCCGGGCCCGGCGGTCAGAACGTCAACAAGGTCGCGACCGCGGTGCAACTGCGCTTCGACCTGCGCGGCTCGCCCTCCCTGCCGCGGGCCGTGCGCGGCCGGGCTGAGCGCCTGGCGGGCAAAAGGCTCACCAAGGACGGCGTCATCGTCATCACCGCCTCGCGCTTCCGGACCCAGCAGCAGAACCGCGCCGACGCGCTCGCCCGCTTGGTTGACCTGTTGAGAAAGGCGGCCGCGCAGCCGCGGCCGCGCAAGCCGACCCGCCCGCCCGCGGCCTCGAAGGCCCGCCGTCTCGAGGACAAGGCGCGGCGCGGGGCGGTCAAGAAACTGCGCACCGGCAACCCGTTGGAGGAATGACGCCGCCGCCGCCATCCGGTCGACCGGCGACGTCGGGCGCCCGCCGGCCTACTCGCCGCTTTCCGGCGTCACATACATCTGCGTAAAGCCGACCTCGCCCATGCGGTTCAGCAGGTCGAGCTGGCCTTCCAGCCACTCGATGTGCCCCTCCTCGTCCATCGCGATCGCCGCGAACAGGTCGCGCGTGCCGATGTCGCCCGCCTGGTGGGCTACGTCGGAGGCCTTGGTGTAGAAGGTCCGCGCGTCGTATTCGTCCTTCAGATCGGCCTCCAGCATGTCCTTGAGGGACTTGGCTCTGTTGACGCGTTCGCCGCTCGCCAGATCCGGATCGCCGTCGAGAAACATCATCCGCTCCATATAGCTGTCGGCGTGACCGAGTTCCTCGTGCATCTCCGCCTTCATCTTGTGCGCCAACTTGTCGAGCCCCCAGTCGGCCAGCACGTG
>CAYVYD010000031.1:7770-14406 GCA_964454415.1 uncultured Hyphomicrobiaceae bacterium
CCGGCGGCGTAAGCGATGATTTCGTGGCCGTTGTCCAGTTTCACGCGGTACCGCGCATCGGGCAGAACGTCCACGACGACGCCTTCGAATTCAAGCAGCTCTTCCTTTGTCATATGGTCCTTGTCGCAAATCTCGTTTGGTTGGCCGTTCCGAACTCTCGGCCCGGCGGCGCAGCGCGCCGGTCTAGCCGGCCAGAAACCGATGTGCGCCGCCGGATCTTCTCCGGCGGCGCCCAATCTCGCAGTCAGCGCGGCCTTAGCCGAGCTGAATTTCCGCGGCTTGCTTGCCGCGTCCGCGCGGATCGTCCTCGATCACGAAGCTGACCTTGTCACCTTCGTCGATGGAGGCCACGCCCGACCGCTCGAGCGCGCTGGCGTGCACGAACACGTCCTTGCTGCCATCTTCAGGCGCAATGAAGCCAAAGCCCCTTGCGTGGTTGAAAAATTTGACTGTGCCGTTAAGGCGCATGGGAATCTCCTTTCCCGTTTCTACGTTGGAATAAGCCTGTTCGAACGCGCCAAATGCTCATCGCATATGCTGCTCGACGGCCACTCAGATTGTCGGGAAAGGTCATCCGGCCCGATTGGGGCCTGTCGTCTTAGCCGGTCGTCCGAGGGTGCGCCTTTTCCAAAACCGCGACGCACCTGTGGCGAGCATATAGGGCGCACGGGCGCGAACCGCAAGTGAAATTCCCGTTGCGAGCGGCCGATGAACGCCCAAGGTAAACGCTTCCTTCATTGGCCTTTGGGCCGCGGCGCCCCCATCGCCCGCCCGCCGCCGGGCCGTTTTTTCCGGCGGATAGCGGTGGAGGACTGCGGCGAGAGCGGCAGCGTCAGGAAGGTCCAGGCCGGGGGAGCGAGCCGGGCCAACCCGGCGGCGTCGCTCTCCTCGGCGCGGGCGTGCTCGAAGCGGCGCGCCGCTCGACCGGCGAGCGCCCGGAAGCGGCAGCCGGGCCGGTCGAGGACGGCGATGGGAAGGGCAGCGAAGATGCCGGGCCAATCGAGCCAGCGGTCGAACGACGCCAGATTGTCGGCCCCCATCACCCAGACGAAGCCCGTCGCGGGGTAATGCGCCTGGAGGTATGCGATGGTATGCCGCGTATAGGCGTCGGGCAGCGCCGCTTCGAAACCCGTCACGTCGATCCTGGGATGGCGCGCGAGCCGCCGGGCCTGTTCCAGCCGTTTGGCGAGCGGCTTCAACTCCCCCCGGTCCTTCAACGGATTGCCTGGGCTCACCAGCCACCACAACCGGTCGAGGCGGAGCCGCCGCAGGGCCTCCCGGCTGATGGCGAGATGCCCGTCATGGGCCGGATTGAAGGACCCGCCCAGCAGGCCGACTGTCATGCCCGAATAGGCCTGGGGCGGGCGGGCGAGCGATGAAAGGGACCTCGAGGCGGCCAAGGGCGTTTAGACGGGCCGGGTCTGGCCCGAGCCCCGCACCACATATTTGAAGCTCGTCAGCTGCTCGACGCCGACCGGGCCGCGCGCGTGCATCTTGCCGGTGGCGATGCCGATCTCGGCCCCCATGCCGAACTCGCCGCCGTCGGCGAACTGGGTCGAGGCGTTGTGGAGCACGATGGCGCTGTCGACGCGGGCGAGGAACTCGTCGGCCGCCCTCTGGTCCGCCGTTACGATCGCCTCGGTGTGCTGCGAGCCGTAGCGGGCGATGTGGGCGATCGCGCCCTCGACGCCCTCGACCAGCTTCACCGACATGATGGCGTCGAGATATTCGGTCGCCCAATCGGCCTCGCTCGCCGGCTTGACGCGTTCGTCCGTTGCCTGGGCCGCCTCGTCGCCCCTTACCTCGCAGCCCGCATCCAGCAGCGTCTCGATCAGCGGCTTGAGGTGGGTCGCGGCACAAGCCTCGTCCACCAGCAGGGTCTCGGCCGCGCCGCAAATGCCGGTGCGCCGCATCTTGGCGTTGAGCACGATCGCCTCGGCCATCTCGAGGTCGGCGGCGCGGTCCACGTAGACGTGGCAGAGGCCCTCCAAATGGCCGAACACGGGCACGCGCGCGTCCTGCTGGACCCGCTTGATCAGGCTCTTGCCGCCGCGCGGCACGATCACGTCGATGGCGCCGTCGAGGCCCTTCAGCATCAGCCCCACCGCCTTGCGGTCGCTGGTGGGGACGATCTGGATGGCGGCGTCGGGCAGCCCGGCGGCCTTCAGCCCCTCGACCAGGCAGGCGTGGATCGCACGGCTCGACTTCTGGCTTTCGGAGCCGCCCCGCAGGATCACGGCGTTGCCCGATTTGAGCGACAGCGCGCCGGCGTCGGCGGTAACGTTTGGCCGGCTCTCATAGACGATGCCGATGACGCCGAGCGGGACGCGGACCCTTGCGATCCTGAGGCCGTTGGGGCGCTCCCATTCGGCCATCACATCGCCCACCGGATCGGGCAGCCGGGCGATCTCCTCGAGCCCCTTGGCCATCGCCTCGATGCGCGCCTCGTCGAGCTTGAGGCGGTCGAGGATGGCCCCCTTCCTGCCCGCGGCCTGCGCCGCCGCCACGTCCTCGGCATTGGCCGCGAGGATCGCTTGGGTCTCCTCGCGCAGCCGCTTGGCGGCCGCCATGAGCGCCCCGTTCTTGGCCGCGGTCGAGGCCAGAGCGAGCTCCGCCGCCGCCTCCCGCGCCCGCCGGCCGAGCGCCGCCATGGCGGCCTCGATGCCGCCGCCCCGGCCCTCGACTTTCAATGCTGCATCCATCGCCCGCAATCCGCCGATCAGCTCAATTCCGCAACGCCATGTCGTCGCGGTGGATCAGTTCCGCCCGGCCACGGTAGCCGAGGATCTTTTCGATTTCACTGCTTTTATGGCCGGCGATCCGCTCCGCGTCGTCGCTCGAATAGGCGATGAGGCCGCGCCCCAGAACGCCACCGCCGCTGTCGCGGATCACCACCGCGTCGCCGCGCCCGAAGGCACCTTCCACGGCGACCACGCCCGCCGGGAGCAGGCTCTTGCCGGCGGCGAGCGCGCTGGCCGCACCGGCGTCCACGACGACCGCGCCGCGCGGCTCCAGCGCGCCCGAGATCCAGCGCTTACGCGCCGCGAGCGGGTCGGAGGAGGCGATGAACCAGGTGCACGGGCCGCCATCGGCCAGACGCCGCAGCGGGTTCTCGACCCGTCCGCTGGCGATCACCAGATCGGTGCCGGCGGCGACCGCGATCTTCGCCGCCTCGATCTTGGTCACCATGCCGCCGCGGGCGAGCTCGTCGGTCGCCGCTCCCGCCATCGCCTCGATCGCGGGCGTGATTTCCCTCACCTCGGCGATCGGCTCGGCGGTGGATCCCGCCTTCGGCGGCGCGGTGTAGAGCCCGGCGACGTTGGAGAGCAGCACCAGGCAATCGGCGCTCATCATCGTCGCCACACGCGCCGCCAGCCGGTCATTGTCGCCGTAGCGGATTTCCGTCGTCGCCACGGTGTCGTTCTCGTTGACCACCGGCACCGCGCCCAGGCGGAGCAGAGTCTCCATGGTGTTGCGGGCGTTGAGGTAGCGCCGCCGCTCCTCGGTGTCGCCCAGCGTGAGCAGCACCTGGGCGGCGATAATCCCATGGGTCTTGAACGCTTCCTCATAGGCGTGCGCCAGGTCGATCTGGCCGACGGCGGCGGCAGCCTGGCCTTCCTCGAGCCTGAGCGCGCCGGGGGTAAGCCCCAGCACGCGGCGCCCGAGCGCGATGGCGCCCGAGGAGACGACGATCACCTCGCGCCCTTGGACCTTGAGGGCGGCGATGTCGGCGGCGAGCGAGGCGAGCCAGGCCCGTTTGAGCGCGCCCGTCTCGGCCTCGGCCAGGAGCGAGGAGCCGATCTTGATCACCACCCGCCCGGCGTCCTTCCACTCCCGTCTCACGGCCGCCAGCCCCCGGCCGCCTCGCCCGTTCTCTCCTCGCCCGTCCGCTGCCGGCCGCGCGCCGCCGCCACCGCGGCGGCGAGGCGGTGCATCGCCTCCGCCATGCCCTCGCCCGATTGGGCCGAGAGCACCAGCGGCTCGACGCCGAGCGCCTCGCGAAAGATCGCGACCTGGGCCGCGCGTGCCGCCGCCCCCAGCGCGTCGCATTTGCTCAAGGCGACGATCTCGGGCTTGTCCTCGAGGCCCGCGCCATAGGCGGCGAGCTCCTCGCGCACCGTCCGGTAGGCGTCGGCCGCGTCCTCCCGCGTCGCGTCGATCAGGTGCAGCAGCACGGCGCAGCGCTCCACGTGGCCGAGGAACCGGTCGCCCAGCCCCGCGCCCTCGTGCGCCCCCTCGATCAGCCCCGGAATGTCGGCGAGCACGAAATCGGTCTCGCCCGCCCGGACCACGCCCAGATGGGGATGAAGGGTGGTGAAGGGATAGTCGGCGATCTTCGGCTTGGCGGCGCTGACGCGCGAAAGAAAGGTCGACTTCCCCGCATTGGGCAGGCCGACGAGACCGGCATCGGCGATCAGCTTGAGCCGCAGCCAGATGGTCGCCTCCTCGCCCTCGGCGCCCGGATTGGCCTGGCGCGGCGCCTGATTGGTGGCCGACTTGAAATGGGCGTTGCCGAAGCCGCCATTGCCGCCGCGCGCCAGCAGCACCTTCTCGCCGGGTGCGGTCAGATCGGCGATCAGCGTCTCGTTGTCCTCGTCCAGTATATGGGTGCCCGGCGGCACGTGGAGCACCTTGTCGCCGCCCCGCTTGCCGGCGCGGTTCTTGCCCATGCCGTTGCCGCCGCGACCGGCCTTGTAGTGCTGCCGGTAGCGGAAATCGATCAGCGTGTTGAGGTTGGCGACGCATTCCGCCCAAACGTTGCCGCCGCGCCCGCCGTCGCCGCCGTCGGGACCGCCGAACTCGACATATTTCTCGCGCCGGAAGCTGACGCAGCCGTCGCCGCCGTCGCCGGCGCGGACATAGACCTTGGCCTGATCGAGGAACTTCATCGCCGCGCCTCGCCGCGCGCCAGCACGTATTCCCGGCTCAGCACCTCGCGGCCGCGGGCGACGCACATCCGCCGCTCGTCATGGGTGTAGCGGAAGCCCGCCTTTTCGAGCACCCGGGCAGACGCCGGATTGTCGGCGAAATGACCGGAGGCCAGCTCATCATAGTCGCCCGCAGCGAAAGCCTGGGCGACCAGCGCGCGCACCGCCTCGGTGGCGAAACCGCGCCCCCACCAGGGCTTGCCGATCCAATAGCCGATCTCCGCCCGCCTCTCCGAGAGAGGCGCGCAGCCCGTGCAGCCGACGAGCTCGCCCTCGTGCAGAACGGCGAAAACGACCTCGGCGGCGCCGGCGAGCGCGGCGATCCACCTGCCGGCCTCCTCGGCCGTCAGCGGATGGGGTATGCGCGAGGTCATGCGCGAGACGTCGATGTCGCCGGCGAGCGCGGCGATCGCCGCCGCGTCGCCCGCTTCCAGCGGCCGCAGCACCAGCCGTTCCGTCTCGATCACCCCATGCATCATCCGCATCGACCCAAAAAAAAGAGGAGATGGCCGGTCATCTCCCCTCGGGAAAACTCACAGCCCGCCGGGGTCGATGGCCGGCGGATCCTGGTCTCGCCGCCCTATTTTTCGCTCGGCGCCACCGAAATATAGACCCGTCCGCCGCGCCTGGCGGCAAACGCGACCTCGCCGTCGCGGGTGGCGAAAATCGTGTGGTCCCTGCCCATTCCGACGCCGTCTCCCGGATGCCACTTGGTGCCGCGCTGGCGGGCGATGATGTTGCCGGCGGTCACCTTTTCGCCGCCGAACTTCTTGATGCCGAGGCGGCGGCCTGCCGAATCACGTCCGTTGCGCGACGAACCGCCTGCTTTCTTGTGGGCCATGGGTCGTTCCTTGGTTGAGCTCTATGTCTTCTTCGCCGTGGTCTTGGCGGGGGCCTTGGCCTTGGCCGCGGGCTTCTTGGCCGCCGGTTTGTCGGCCGCTGCCGCCTTGGCCGCCGGCTTCTTGGCGGCGGGTTTCTTCGCCTCGGTCTTGGCCTTGGCGGGCGCCTTGCCGTCCAGCAGGATCTCGGTGATGCGCACCTGGGTCAGGTTCTGCCGGTGGCCGCGGGTGCGCCGGTAGTTCTTGCGGCGCTTCTTCTTGAACACCAGGATCTTGGGCGCGCGCTTCTGCGCCACGACCTCGCCCGCGACGCTGGCGCCCGAAACCGTCGGCGCGCCGAGCTTGGGCGCGCCTTCGCCGCCCACCATCAGCACGTCGGAAAACTGCACGATCGTGCCTTCCTCGCCGGCGATCTTCTCGACCTCGATCACGTCTTGCGGCGCGACGCGGTATTGCTTGCCGCCGGTGCGGATCACCGCATACATGGGCTTGTCCTCGAAACGGGCTTGTCCTCACAAGGGCCGCCTGCGCCCGGAGTCGCGCGTTTCCGCGCGGCCGGCGGCCCGCAATTCGCGGCGCACTATACGATTGCCGCGCGCGAAGTCAATTTCGAGCATGCGGCCGCGCGGCCGGCAAATCGGCCCGCCGCCGCGCTCACCCCGAGGAGCTTTGCTTGATGGCCCGCGGGCCGCGCGCTACAAGGGCGGTCGGCCGCGTGCGAATCCCTTGCGGAGGGGTGCCGGAGTGGTCGAACGGGGCGGTCTCGAAAACCGTTGTGCGCTCACGCGTACCGAGGGTTCGAATCCCTCCCCCTCCGCCAATCTATATTGAGTTTACGGTATTATTTTGCCTTTTTAGAAACCAACCCC
>CAYVYD010000032.1:0-14344 GCA_964454415.1 uncultured Hyphomicrobiaceae bacterium
GCATTCAGATGATCACGGAGCACGTGCGGATGAGGTTGGCGCGGCAAATTTGCGCCACCTACGTCGCCGGCGAGGGTTACTTGCCGCTCGTCACGTTGACCCCGCAATGGGAACAGGAGTTTGCCGAATCCCTGATCGGCGATGGCGACGATCGCCAACTTGCCATGGTTCCCAGCCGGCTGCAGGAATTCATCTCCTCGGTGCGCGCGGCATTCGAAGAAGCCGGTGGCAAGGGGGAGTCACCGGTGCTTTTGACCAGTCCCGGCATCCGCCCCTTCGTTCGTTCGATCGTCGAGCGGTTCCGGTCCCAAACCCCCGTTCTCTCCCAGAACGAGATCCATCCTCGCGCGCGGCTGAAAACGGTGGCGCAGATCTGACCCCGATTGGCGATTGCCGATCCAAGACACCACTGCTTCGTCACGATCCGTACCGCACGACCTAGCGGCTACGACGCTACCAAGGGGCCATTCGCGAACGGAACCTGGCGGGCAGCGCCACTCGCTTCCAATGGATGCACTATCGCCGCGCGGGAACCAGTTGCGCGGCGGGGCCCGGGGATGGAACCGTCTTCACATTGGGGGTCGGTCGGACCCCACTGCCTCGGTCATCGGAGACGGCCTGGCAGGATTCATTTCCCTGCGACCAACGGTTCACATCGGCTGAAAGTTTTTGCGCCAGCACATAGGGCAATCGTCTGTTTTCTATATCTATTTGCGTCCCCTTGATGCGACGGCTGAACGAGATGGTGAAGGCCCTGGCGTCACGCCTGTTCTGCGACTTGGTTTCGTAGATCGTTATAACGGCGCTGGTGTCATCGGCGGGCGCCTTGGCATAAAAAACATGATGTTTGAGAACCGGATCGGTGGGATTGAGCCAGCACGAACGCACAAGCTTGGCAATTCTGGCGTAGACTTCGGAGGGCCGTTTGCCCATCACAGTCGTCGAGCTGCTCAGGACCATCGGTTCGTTGGTCGACGATATCCCGCACGAAGCAACGCCGATGGCTGTGCAAACCAACAGGACGCAAACAAAGGCAATGCGCAAACCGTGACCTCCGGTCATCCGCCGGTTTTCGACACCGGAAGCCAACAGAATAATCGTAATCCGATCTGGGGTACCACAGTTCAGGAAAAAAACGCCGCGGGATCGGGCCAGCCAAAAGGAGTTGGCGGGGCCAAGTCATGCAACCCGCGAACCGAACCCCTGTTATGGTACCGCTTTGCTGAGCGAACGTCGATCGGCCGGGGCCGCTTAGCGCATATGAGTCAGCTGGCCCATCCGGTCAAGCTCTTCCTGTTCGGATTTGGCTTGCTCGGCGCGGACGCGTTCGTTCTCGCGCTCGTTGATGAGCTCGACTTTCTTGAGATCTTCAAACGCCTCGGCCAGGTCGTCTCTCGCCCGTTCCAACTTGGCTTCGAGATCCTCGATTGAGGCGCGCAGATTGTCTCGGCGTTGAATTGCGGCCTTGGCAAATGTCGGATAGGCGTAGTGGTTGACGTCGGACACGCCCGCCCGCTCCTGTTCAGCCTCGATCTGCCTGTCGAGATCAACAACCATCTGGTTGAAATCCTGGATCATGACTTCGATATCAGCCACTTTCTGCCGTTTTTCGTCGACCTCGAAGCGTCGCAAGCGGATAAGCGATTCCCGTGACCTCATGACTCGATACCTTCACTTGACAAGAACCCGGATTCCACGGATCCGGTTTGTGTTTGTTCCTGATCAGTTGAATTCAATATCCGTGCCAATTCCACGTATCCTTCGGCGAGGGAGCTCGACTCTGCCTTATTCTGCGTCAGAAATGCTTCGAGCGCGGGTTGATAGGCGATCGCCTCGTCCACCTCGGGATTGCTCCCCGCGCGGTAAGCGCCCAGACGAATAAGCTCTTCCATTTCGGAATAGGTGCTCATCAGTTTGCGGGCGCGCTGCACAAGCGGCAGCGCATGCTCGTCAACGCAGGTGGGCATCGTTCGAGAAATCGATTTCAATACGTTGACGGCGGGGTAACGCCCACGTTCGGCGATGGCTCTCTCCATAACGATGTGACCATCGAGAATGCCGCGCACGGCATCGGAAATGGGTTCATTGTGGTCGTCACCCTCGACCAATACGGTGAACAATCCGGTAATGGAGCCCTTTCCGGAGCCGGGCCCAGCCCGTTCCAAAAGGCGCGGCAGTTCGCTGAAGACGGTCGGCGTATACCCCTTCGTCGTCGGGGGTTCCCCGCCCGCCAATCCAATTTCGCGTTGCGCCATGGCGAATCTGGTCACGCTATCGATCATGCACAGGACGTCGTCGCCCTGGTCGCGGAAAAACTCCGCAAGCGTCAGCGTGAGATGGGCCGCCTGACGTCGCATCAACGCGGCTTCATCGGAAGTGGCGACGACGACGATGCTGCGCGCCAACCCATCGGGTCCCAAATCGTCCTCGATGAACTCCTGGACCTCGCGACCCCGTTCACCGATCAAGCCGATTATCGCGACATCGCAATCGGTGTTGCGCGCCAGCATCGACAGAAGCACCGATTTGCCAACGCCCGATCCGGAAAATATCCCCATCCGCTGCCCACGGCAGCAGGTCGCGAAGGTATTGAGCGCACGCACTCCCAAATCGACGACCGTGCCGACCCGTGAGCGCATATGGGCAGGCGGAGGAGCGCTGCGCAGCTGGTAACCGGTCGGGCCGGCTGTGAGCGGACCCTTGCCGTCGATGGGCTCTCCGAAGGTGTTGACAACTCGTCCCAGCCAAGCCCGTGACGGATAGACGTTCGAGTCATTGTCCTGGACCCAAACTTTGCTGCCCATGCGCACGCCTTCGAGCGGACCAAACGGCAAGGCAAGGGCGCGGCCGGATCGAAATCCCACAACCTCGCAAGGGATGTCGCCCCTCAAGGCGCCGGCGATCCGCACCCGTGAACCCACGCTCATGGCGTGCACGGGACCGGCAATTTCCACGAGCAATCCCTGGACACACTGAACGCGGCCATAAATGGAATGGGCCGGCACGGAGTCAATTTCATTGAGCAACGCGTGCATGAAAGCAACCCCTCGCTTTGCTCGAGCCGCTAGCACCGGCCACGTCGAGAGTGGCTAGTGTTGTCCTGCACCCGTTAAGACCTAGTAAACCAAGCCATTACAAACCGTTCGTTATTGGGCCCTCAACCTGACGGAGCACATCTGATAAAAACGGGCATGGTGTGATTCGCACCTCCAACTGGCGACGAAATCGGGGAAGTGCTTGAGACGCAATTCCATATCGGACCATCGAGCTCATACCTGCCGACCGCGCTCGATGGCCTTTGGTACCGAATTTGGGCACCGTTGCTTAGTTCACACAATATGTTGCGTTACGTGGCCGTCAGCGGCGCGGCGTGGGTTGCAGCATCCTTCCCGACAACGCTTGCCGAAATGGTCCGAAGATTAGATTTTGTTAACTATTGGGGCCTAGCTTATTGAATCGAATTAACCAATTCGTTTGAGCGCATTTACTGCCGAACTCTTCCAGGGGCCAACAGCTCAAAGCTCGGCCTGACGCTGAGAGGTTAGAACATGAGGGTTCTTCTCATCGAGGACGACAGCGCGACGGCGCAGAGCATTGAATTGATGCTGCAGTCGGACGGATTCAACGTCTACACCACCGATCTCGGCGAGGAGGGTGTCGATCTCGGTAAGCTCTATGATTACGACATCATTCTCCTTGATCTCAATCTGCCGGACATGAGCGGCTATGAGGTGTTGAAAACGCTGCGCGTTTCGAAGGTGCAAACGCCGATCCTCATCCTGTCCGGTCTGGCCGGCATCGAAGACAAGGTGCGCGGGCTCGGGTTCGGTGCCGATGACTACATGACCAAGCCGTTTCACAAGGATGAGCTGGTCGCCCGAATTCATGCCATCGTCCGCCGCTCCAAGGGCCATGCCCAATCGGTCATCCAAACCGGTGATCTCAAGGTCAATCTCGACACCAAGACGGTCGAAGTAAACGGCCAGCGGGTCCACCTCACCGGCAAGGAATATCAAATGCTCGAGCTGCTTTCCTTGCGCAAGGGCACGACCCTCACGAAGGAAATGTTCCTCAATCATCTCTATGGCGGGATGGACGAGCCGGAGCTCAAGATCATAGACGTCTTTATATGCAAGCTTCGCAAGAAGCTGGCGGCCGCCACGGGCGGAATGCACTACATCGAGACCGTTTGGGGACGTGGATACGTATTGCGCGATCCCGAGAACGAATCCGAAGCGGCCTGAAGCCGCAAGCAAAACTCAAAATCGGCTAGACGGGTAAGGGAGCCAATCACTTGGCTCCCTTTTTTCTGCGCCGACGATGCGCGAGAGGCATAAACCGTGGTCGTGCCGCTCCGCGGCACCGGAAAAACGACCTGAAGTTTTGACGAATGCAGCCTGCTGCGGCCGCCGCCGCCAACGGGTTGAGCGACATTTCTGTCGGGTGAAGGGGAACCGATCGGTCCCCTTCAAATCGGTCACCTTCAAAATGACGTCCTGGAGAAGTCGACTGGCTCTAAATCAAGCCCACCTGATGGAATTTCGCCGCCACCACGTCTCGGTCGAACGGTTTCATCAGGTATTCGTTGGCCCCGGCGGCGATAGCCCGTGTGATTTGATCCGCATTGTTTTCCGTCGTGCAGAAAATAACCTTCGGCCTGTCGCCGCCCGACTCGGTTCGCAGCGCGGTTAGAAAATCGATGCCGTCCATTACCGGCATGTTCCAGTCAAGCAGGACGACGTCAGGCATCGACTCTCGACAGCGGTCAAGGGCTTCCATCCCGTTCTCTGCTTCGGAGGTAGTGAAGCTCATTTCTTCGAGGATGCATTTGGCAACCTTGCGAATGACACGACTATCGTCGACGACAAGGCAGTGTTTCATCGGCTACTCCTTTACGCGGATCCTTCCGACGCTCGATCTATAAGACGCTTATGCTCCCGACCGGTTGCTGTTCACAAGGCAGGGTAGGATCGAGTCCCGTCCTCTTGATCTCTCTCCGCCGTTTCTGAACTGCGAAATCAGCTCATCACGCACATTCGTCAGCCCTTTCGACGATCCTGCAAGGCGCCCTGGATCACAATCCCGCATTCGTGAAGATATTGGAGAGAAAGAGTTTATGATTGATTGAGGGTAACCAACCCGACCCCTCGCGGGCCGTCGATTGGTTTGATCAACCCGACGGCGCCGCGGAGAGCTCCACGTGATCGGCATCGACAGCGCTTTTTAGCGCCATCTCGGCGGCCGCTGCGAGCTGGCCCGTGTAATAGGGTTGAATCGAATGCGCATCCAATTGCTCGCCGGCGCCGCCGTTCAGCAGGACGGGAATGGTCTTCGCCAACATGACCTTCTCCCCCTCGCTGCGCACGACAAAAGCCATGGCGTCGCCCTCGCCGGTGATCGATACCTTCACCGTTCCCCCCCGCGGCAATGCAGCGAGGCAAATGGCAATCATGTTGAGCAGAAGTTTTACCTTGTTTTTTGCGACGGTCGCGGCCGGACCGGTCCATTCCATTTTATGTTTTTCATGGTCCAGGATTCCTCGCGAAACGGTTTCGGCATCGCGAAGATCGATTTCCGCCCCCTTGGAACCGGCGGCACCGAATGCGAGGCGGGCAAACTGCAGCTTTGCGGACGCCTGAGCGGCACTTTGCCTGATCAGCTCGAAGGCGTGTTCCCGCATTTCCTCATCGGTCTCTTCCGCCAGCACCTCCAGCCCGTTGGCAATGGCGCCGACCGGACTGATGATGTCGTGGCAGATGCGACTTGAAATGAGTGCTGAAAATTCCAGGCTATCTAGTTCTTCGTCCGGCGGCATCCTGGTGTCCCGATTGGTCGATCATCGCTTACGGTTGGCTTGGATCGTTCTCTGCATACTCTGTTACACAAGCCGCCATGGGGTGCCAACACGACATGTGAAGCTCGATTCTAACGTCTTGTTGTCCCATACAAATTTATATAGGACCGTGACGTAATCCGGGTGGGCGCGGCCGTAATCGGCGGCGTCACCGGCGAATCACCTCCTGTTTCATCCAGGACGAGCCGCGTTTTTTCTGCATCCGGCCCCGTCGATGAGAGCGGCCGCGAGACATGATCGACACCGATTTTGCCCAGCTCACCGAACTGATGATCCCCGCTGCCCACCGCGCCGGAACCATCATCATGGAGCATTTTAACGCGGGGGTCGCGGTCGAACTGAAGAGCGATGCCAGCCCCGTCACCGTTGCAGACCACGAATCCGAAAACGTGATCCTGCGTGCGCTCGCGGATAAGGTTCCCGATATACCGGTCGTCTCGGAGGAATCCGTCGCTCGCGGACATCGGCCGCAATCGGCCGAGCGCTTTTTTCTGGTTGATCCCTTGGACGGCACGAAAGAGTTCATCAATCGGGACCCCGACTTCACCGTCAACATAGGATTGGTCGAAGGCAGCACGCCACTTTTCGGACTGATCTACGCCCCAGCCCACCGCAAGATCTTCATGACGCTTTCTGCCAACGAGGCCGTATGCGCCGAATTGGCTTCATCGGAAGCAACGCCCTCGCTTTCCGGTCTCAATCTCGAGGAGATGCATACGCGTGCCCCTGGCACCGCGTCACTCACAGCCCTGGCCAGCCGGTCGCATATGAATGCCGACACGGAACGCTTCATCGAAGACCACAAAATTTCGCAAATACGCCGCGCGGGATCTTCTCTGAAATTTTGCCTGCTCGCCCTCGGCGAGGCGGACGTTTATCCGCGTTTGGCCCCGACCATGGAGTGGGACACGGCTGCGGGTGATGCAATCCTGCGAGCTGCAGGAGGCATCGTCCTGGATGAATCGGGAGCTCCGCTTGCCTATGGCAAGTGGGACGCGTCGTTCCGCAACTCATCGTTTATTGCTTGGGGGCGCGCGCCTCAACCCGGGTGACGGTCCTCGGGCAACGGGCTTTCTGCTGCTTCGCCGATACTTCCTCAGCCGCCGGAAGCACTGTATCCGGGAAGGGTGCGGGCAAGGGCTTTCCAGGACCGTTCGGCGCGCACGGTTATCGCGTCTGCGTCCCGCAGCCACAGTTGCCGATTTGCCGGAGAGTAAAACAGGTAGAGCCTATTCGCGCGAATCGCCCAGATGGCGGGATGACCACGGGTCGATCGGCCATGCGCGACGGCGTAAGGATCGTATCCGGAGAACTGCGGCGCATACACATCGGGGTTTCTGACAAAGGCCTGACGATTGCCGGGATTGACGAACCGCCACGTGGTCCCGCGCCAGTTCGCTTCGTGTTCGCTTCGCCCCTCTCGCCGAGAAGCGTTGGTGAAATAGGCCACCGGATCGTATCCGCCGATCGCCAGTCCCGTCGCAGGATCGACCCATGGAGCCAGCGACGTCGCCAGCGTCAATGACGGCCAGGCAATCGCAGGCGCCAACCATGAAAAGAGCCAGATCGCCGACCATAGATCTTTCCAGAGTCGGGCTGTCATCGCGGTTGGTCTCCAATGCATTCCGCATAACAGTGAAGTCTAATGGTTAAATATCTGGCGCATCGAGCGTGCGGTACTCCGTCGGGACGACTCCCTTCGGCCATAGTTACGTGCCACATTGTTTAGGCATGCGAATCACGGCTGCATCGGCTTTGTGCGCCTCGCATGATCCGGCGATCGTCGATAATCTCATCTCTCGAGGGGACGAACTTGATGGCGCTATCTGATTCAAACACCGGCGTCCGTTTGATCCTGCGGGTGTTGATTTTCATCATGGTCGGAGCAGCCACCCAAGCCATGGCCCAGGACTCCTCCTCACCCGGCATTCAGATGCCTCGCGATCAATCAAGCGACGGAGCCCCGCGCTCCATCGACCCCTATGCGGATCGGAACGGCCCGAATGCGCCGCAAAATGGTGGTCCAAGCTATTCGGGAGATCGCGGTCCGAACGGAAACCTGCCGCCCGACGCCAAAGACGACAGAACCTTTTCGATCGACGAAATTACGGACGCCGGCCATCGGTTTTTCGGCAGCGTCTCCATGGGGCTCGCCAAGGTCATCGAGCACACTTTCTCACGTGCCGGCAGGCCCAATGGCTACATTCTCGGGGAAGAAGCAGGCGGCGCGTTCGTGGCGGGATTGCGCTATGGCGAGGGCACGCTTCACACCAAGGATGCCGGAAAGCACAAGGTTTATTGGCAGGGGCCGTCCATCGGCTACGATTTCGGCGCCGAGGGTTCGAAGACGATGATCCTCGTCTACAATCTGCACGACATCAACGAGATCTATCAGACATTTGGTGGCGTCGACGGGTCTGCCTACTTTATCGGTGGGGTGGGCGTCACCTTCCAGACCCGCGACCACATAACTTTGGCACCGATACGTTCAGGGGTGGGGCTTCGTTTGGGCGCCAACGTCGGCTATCTGAAATACACGCGCCGCCCCACCTGGAATCCCTTCTAATCACCCACTCCGCTGGACTAGAATGGGATCGAAGTCGGGCCTTGCCGTGCCGCGCACTAGGGCGAATTCGTGTCACGGGATTGAGTTGAGCCGTCTCCTTGCGGGCCGTGTGTTGTTGCAAGAAGGGTAGCCTGGGGCATGCTTGAGTTCTTGATGTACGGAGCCTTGGGGTTTCTGACCGCAAGCGTGCTTTCTGTTTTGTTGGCTCCACCGCTGTGGCGTCGCGCCGTGCGGCTCACGACCCGCAGAATCGAGGCGACCATGCCAATGACGGTCGCCGATATCCAAGCCGACAAGGATGAGTTGCGGGCGGAATTCGCTATCAAATTGCGACAACTTGAGCTCGCCTTGGAAAGGGCGAAGGACCAGGCCGCGCGAAACCTGGTCGAACGCAATCGCAATCAGGTGCTGGCACGCCAGTACAGGGAAGAGGTCATCGCCCTCAAGCAAGAGCTCTCTGCCAGATCCAGTCAAACCGCGGTGCTGCAGCAAAATGTCAGCGACCGAATTCCCCAACTCGAGGCACAGAATGCAAAGGCGCACGCCGCCATCGCCGCGCGCGAGGCCGAGTTGGAGCGGCTCAAGCGAACTTTGGCGAGCCAATCGGAAGCGCTGACAAAAGCGAAGCAGGAACTCGAGAAACAGCAGCGCGGCGAAACCGCGCCGATTGAAAGCACAAAGCAGAGGCTTTCATCGAGTCAGGAGATGAATTCACTGCAGGAGGAAAATCATCGTCTCGTCACTCAGATGACGACGCTGCGCGAGCGGCTCTCTTCTGCCGATGCGCAGGCTCTGGAGGCCCTGAAAACGGAAAAACAACGCATCGAGTCGGAACTTGAAGAGCTCAAGAACGAACGGGCGGCGCTGGAACGCCAAATGGCCGAAGAGGCTGGTGATGGAAGTGATCTCGACCAATCGCTACAGGCGGAGAATGAACTCCTGACCGACGGCGAAGCTGATTTGGAAAAGCAGCTCGCCGGCCGTCACGACCTCCGCGAGGGGGATATTGGCGCCTTGCGACGCGAGATGCAGGATCTCGCTGACCAGATAATGGCGAAGGCAAAGGATACGGCGGGTCCGTCGCGTCGCCGCTCACCGGCGCGGCCCCGTAAAACTAAAGCGCCGCGAAAATCAACCGGCAAGGTGCCGCGAAAGAAGTCCGCTGCCGACGAGGAACCCAGAGCTACTCGGACGCAACAGTCACGGGAACTGGCCGACAGCCAAGCTGATTGAATTGCGCCAGATCGGTAGGCAGTCGGGCAACGGGATCGTCATAATAGTGTCATCCAACTGAGAACCGCCTGTCACATACCGCCGTTAGGTTGGGTTCGTACTGAAAACCTTGTGCTGCAATATGAGCACCCCATTCAGTAGCCAAACTCAGCCCAGCAGCTTTCAGCGCTGGGCTTTTTTGTAAGCCCCCCCCCAGGAACCTTCTGAACGGACGAAGCGAAAGACCGCCCGCGCCGGCATCCAACCGATGTGATTGGCCTGCCAGACAATTTGCCGTTGGTCGTCCCTTCGATTGAGCGCGACTTAGAATTGGCGTTTGCTCGTTCAGGGTGATTGAATGACCGAAATGGTTGGTAATACCGCTGCTCGTTTGTTTAACCGTTGAAGCGCTGGATTTGGTCAATGCGCCAATTTTTGATCATTGTCGTTTTCGCGTTCCTATTCTCCCCGGGAGGATCCCCAGTCGGCGCGCAGGAAGCCGCGCGCGTTTCGACATCACCATTCGATATCGAACGCTTATCGGAAGGCATGGTTTTTCAGGGGCACATCACCCTGGATAGCGGTCAATATAAGGAGTCGCTGCTGGCGACCGGAGCTTGCGTGATCTCAAAGGGCAAGTTCGTTTCGTCGCCGCGCGTCGAAAACGCAATTATGAGTGCCGGCGAACAAACGCGACACGTTTTCGACGAGGATGCCTCCCCCGACGATGGCGCCGGTCTCATCGCCAAGCTGATTGACCAGGAGGACAAGAAGCCCGGTGATAGCCACTGTCTTGTCCAACGGCGTGTTGAAACGGGATGTGTCTTCGGAACGTGTCTGACCGCGAGGCAATTCGACGTCTACCTGTTGAGCTACGACAAGAAAGCACGGCCACTTGGATCGGGTACCGATGTTTGCGGCGGCAACGTCTTTCGAGGGGCGGGGGAGTGTTTGCCGGTAATCAGCGGTGGTGCCGGCAACGTCGCCGGACTTGCAGTCTGCATCGAGACCCAGGCCGATCTCAAGGCCGGCGGCAAGCAACCCGCTTCATTGGTTTTTGCCTACGGCATCGTGCCCAAGGCGGTGGCCGCCCAGGCCGGTAGCGCCACGGCCAGACAAGATACCAATTGCGCCGCGCGGGGATTGGCGAGCACGTCGGGACCGCAAGGGGCACCGGTGGCGGTGACGACGGGATCGCCAGCGGAGGTGCCGGAGTCGGGCGAGCCCCCCTCGCAAACCGGCCGTTCCTGGTGGCGGCGGATGCGTCTGCCGCGACTACCCAAACAGCCGAAAAAATCGGTGGTCGACGAGTACAGGGATTGATAGACGCCAAATGGCGCCCCCAAGGGGAGTCGAACCCCTGTTTCCGGCGTGAGAGGCCGGCGTCCTAGGCCACTAGACGATGGGGGCTTCAGGGCGCTGGTGAACCGTAGATGCTATAGCTTGGGCGCACGATGGCGATCAAGACTAATCGCCAGTGAGGCGCACGCGACTAATCACCCTACCCGTGCCTATGTCCATGATCACGATTTCCGAATGGTCCGGCTTTTTGATGTGGATGGCCATCCGGTCGCCGTCAAGGACGATGCCGGAAACGGCGGCGGCGTCGCCGATCGACAGCGTATGCATCATGCCGGTGGAGGATGATTGATTATCTGCAGTCCCTTCCCTGGCGTTTATGGCTTGATAGGCGATGGTGGCGATGATTAGTGCAAACCCGGCAACGAGCAACAATCCCATCGCCATGACGACGATCTTGAGCAGGCGAACCTGACGGGAGTTGAAGACCGTTCCGGGAATGGTCTCGAGCGATGGATCGCCTTTCGCGCGCATATGGACTCCTTTGACAGCCATGTCCGAAACGATGAAGCGCTACACCTTCGAGGCGGCGGCGACCGATTCGGGCGAACGGCTTGACCGCTTCCTGGCCACCCGGCTCCCGGAGCTGAGCCGCTCACGCATCAAAACGCTCATCAAGGAAGGCCATGTCCGGTCCAATGAAGGGACGTTAGAGGAGCCGAATTTTCGGGTCAAACCCGGCGACGCGGTGGAGATCCGCGTGCCGCCGCCAGTCTCGCCGGTTCCTCGCGGCGAAGCCCTGCCGCTCGATATCCTATTTGAAGACGAAGAGCTTCTCGTCGTCGACAAGCCGGCCGGTCTCGTGGTTCATCCAGCCGCCGGCAATTGGGGGGGAACTCTGGTCAACGCGCTCATTGCCCATTGCGGGGAAAGCCTGTCGGGCATCGGCGGCGTCCGCCGTCCCGGGATCGTTCACAGGCTCGACAAGCAAACGAGCGGTCTCATGGTCGTCGCCAAGACCGACCGGGCTCACCGGGCGCTCACCCGGGCATTTGCGCGGCGGGGGCAGGACGGCGCGCTGGAACGCAGCTACCGCGCCTTGATCTGGGGGGTGCCCCGACGGAGCCGTGCAACCGTTCATGCCGCGATCGGCCGCAAACCGGAGCAGCGGCAAAAAATGGCCGTGGTCGCGCAAGGGGGCAAGGATGCGATCACCCATTATCAGGTGCTTAAATCGTTCCGCGGGATCGACGACGGCAACCGGCGGCGACGCCAGGCAATCGCGTCGCTCATCGAATGCCGGCTCGAAACCGGACGAACCCATCAGATTCGCGTTCACATGGCGCATTTGGGTCACCCAATAATCGGCGATCCGGTCTATGGAAGCGGATATAAGAGCAAATCCGAACGATTGCCGGAGAGCGCTCGGCGGGCAATATCGGAACTCAATCGGCAAGCGTTACATGCATCTACTCTCGGCTTCTGTCATCCGGTTTCTGGAAAATTCATGAAATTCGAAAGCAAGCTCCCCGACGACATGCTGAACGTTCTTGATCAACTGGAAGTTCTTTGAAATTTAGCGGGGTTATCGAAAGGGGGTGTTTTCTCCAAGGCGAAAATCCTATATATTTCACGGGCCGGGGTTGGGAGCTGCGCGAGTCAATGAACCCGCCTTGGAGAAATCATCCATATGGCTGCTGCTAAATCCTTACCGACTGTTGCGGGTCCTGGGGGCCTGTCCCGATATCTTGAGGAAATCCGGCAATTTCCCATGCTGGAACCGCAGGAGGAATACATGCTCGCCAAGCGTTGGCGCGAGCATGGGGACAGGGATGCCGCGCACAAGCTGGTGACGTCTCACCTTCGGCTCGTGGCGCGCATCGCGATGGGATATCGCGGCTACGGGCTTCCGATCGGCGAGGTGGTTTCTGAGGGAAATGTCGGCCTGATGCAGGCGGTAAAGCGGTTCGATCCCGAGAAGGGATTCCGCCTGGCCACCTACGCCATGTGGTGGATCCGAGCCTCGATCCAGGAGTACATCCTGCGCTCCTGGAGCCTCGTCAAAATGGGGACGACGGCCAGCCAGAAGAAGCTGTTCTTCAATCTGCGCAAGATTAAGGGCCAGCTCAAGGCGCTGGACGAGGGCGACTTGAGACCCGATCAGGTCAAACAGATCGCCACGCGTCTAGGCGTGCCCGAGGACGACGTCGTATCGATGAACCGCCGCCTTGCCGGCGACAGCTCGTTGAATTCCCCGGTTCGCAGCGACTCCGAAAGCGGCGAGTGGCAGGACTGGCTGGTGGACGAAACGATCGATCAGGAAACGGCGCTGGGCGACTCCCAGGAGCTGGAACGCCGCCGCGGCCTCTTGGCCGACGCCATGAACGGTCTGAATGACCGCGAGAAGCGGATCTTCGTTGCGCGGCGTTTGTCGGAAGAACCGCTGACGCTTGAAGAGTTGTCCGGCGAGTTCGGCGTGAGCCGGGAGCGCATTAGACAAATCGAGGTGCGCGCCTTCGACAAGGTTCAAAAGGCGGTCCAGAAAGCCGCCGCCTCGGCCGAGGCTCCGGCTGCTGAGTGAGACCGCTCCCCGCTCGGCTTCGTGAACGCCCCCTGATCATCCACAATGCGGCTGCCGGCACCAGTCGTCGCCGTCTCCTGACCGCCGTCGTCGGTCAATTGCACCGGCGCGGCGCGACCATCACCGTGAAAACTGCCCACAGCGTGGGCGAGAACGCGCGGTTGGCACGTGAGGCCGTCGTCAGCGGCGGCCACGACGTTGTGGTCGCCGCGGGTGGCGACAGCACCATTCGCGGCACCGCCGTGGGACTGCTTGATTCTCCCCTGCCGCTCGGCGTCATACCGGTGGGTACCGGGAATGTCCTGGCCGCGGAAATCGGTCTCAAGCAACACGCCGACATCATCGCCGACTACCTGATGACAGGACCGGCCAAATCGATCAGCGGCGGGCTGGCGAATGGCGAGCCGTTCTTCCTGATGGCGGGCGCGGGGTTCGATGGCGGCGTGATCGCGAACCTCAACGACGCGGTGAAGCGCCGGGTCGGGAAATTCGCCTACACAATTCCCGTCATGAAAGCCTTAGGCCGGAAGCTTCCTGACTTGAGCGTCGAGGTGGACGGAGTGTCACATCACGCCCGCTGGGTGATCGTGGCCAAGGCCAAACATTATGGCGGCGCCTTCGTTCTGTCGCCGTCGTCTTCCTTGTCGGACCAGGGCTTCACAACGATCTTGTTTCGGCCGGCGACCCGACTCGGCCTGGCTCGTCAGTTGCTGCGCCTGTCCGCGGGGCGGCTCGAGGGAGCGTCCGACGTGACTTTCCTCCGCGGCAATCGGATCGGCATCGCATGACGACGTGCCGGTTCAAATCGACGGCGAGCCGTTCGGCAGCACGC
>CAYVYD010000033.1:0-14143 GCA_964454415.1 uncultured Hyphomicrobiaceae bacterium
GCGTCTCGGAGAGGCCGAGCCTGGCCTTCAACCGCTCGATCAGCGTCGGTTCGTCGTGGGGTTCGGCGGTCGCGTTTTCGGGGCGCGCTTGCGCGCTGGCGTTGTTCATCTCACTCCTGCAGTTAAGGCCGATTCGTTCCGGCTGTCAGCTTCGCAATGATACGGATCGGCGATGCCGAGCCCGGCCAGGACGCGCCGCTCCAGTGCTTCCATCGCCCGGGCTTCGTCGTCGGTTTGGTGATCGTGGCCGATCAGGTGGAGCAGACCGTGAACCACCAGATGGGCGGCGTGGTCGTCGAGGCAGAGCCCCTTGGCCCGCGCCTCGGCGCTCACCGTTTCGAAGGCGAGCACGATGTCGCCCAGGACGCGCGCGCCTGCCGGCGGCAGCGTCCCTGCGGCGAGCGGAAAGGAGAGCACGTTGGTGGGCTCGTCCTTGCCGCGCCAGGTGGCGTTGAGGGCGCGCACCTCGTCATCGTCGCTCAGGACGACGGCGACCTCGGCGGGCGCGCTGCCCGTTCCCTCGGCGGCCCCGAGAGCGGCCCGCAGCGCCTCCTCGGCGGCACGCGCCAGAAGGCCCTCGTCGAGCCCGGCGCCGCGCCACCCGTCGCAATGGCGCACGACCTCCACCTCGAGCCGCCCCTTGGGGGCGCCCGGTGGCGGCGGTTCCGCCGTTCTATGACCGGTTGAGTCGTCGCCCATCGGCTCAGTCGCTCTTCTCGTAGGCGGCGACGATTTTGGAGACGAGATCGTGGCGCACCACGTCGGCCTTGGTGAAGGCGATATGGGCGATTCCGGAAATCCCGTTCAGCAGCGCGATCGCCTGCACCAGGCCGGAGCGTTCGCCGTCGGGCAGGTCGATCTGGGTCGGATCGCCGGTGACTACCATTTTCGAGCCCTCGCCGAGCCGCGTCAGAAACATCTTGAGCTGCATCGGCGAGCAGTTCTGAGCCTCGTCCAGAATGACGATCGCATGGGAGAGGGTGCGCCCGCGCATGAAGGCGAGCGGCGCGATTTCGATGATCCCGTTGGCAAGCCCGCGCTCGACCCGTTCGGGCGGCAGCACGTCGTAGAGGGCGTCGTAGAGGGGGCGCAGATAGGGATCGACCTTCTCGCGCATGTCGCCCGGCAGGAAGCCGAGCCGCTCGCCCGCCTCGACCGCCGGGCGCGACAGGATCAGCCGGTCGACGAGGCCGCGCTCCAGGCAGGCCGCGGCGAAGGCGACCGCGAGATAGGTCTTGCCGGTTCCCGCCGGACCGGTCGAGAACACGAGATCGGCGGTTTCCAGCGCCCTGACATAGGCGCTTTGGGTCGGCGAACGGCTGGTGATCAGGCGCTTGCGGGTGCGGATCTGGGCCGCCTCGCCGCCGCCGCGGGCCGCGCCGTTCTTGGCGTCGGCGACGGGCGCCTCGGCCTGGGCGTGGCGGATAGCGCCGTCGATGTCGCCCGGTCCGATCGTCTCGCCGCCTTCGAGGCGCCGGTAGAGTCTCGTCAGCACGTCCTTGGCGACAGCGCAGGCGCCAGCGTCGCCCGCCAGCGTGACCACGTTGCCATGCACCACGATCTCGATGTCGAGGCGCTCCTCGAGCACGGCGACATTGGCGTCATACTCGCCCAGCAGGTCGGCTACGAGACGGTTGTCCTCGAAGGGAATGACCTGGCGGTCGATGTCTTCCAAACTCTGTTGAGGTTCCAAGGCTTATGTCAGTGCCCGTTGGCGATCACTGCGCGCGGCAGGTTCTGTCCCAGCGGAAATAACACCCCATTGATCACCACGGCCGATCGGGCTCATGCCCTAGATATCGGTGCTGTGCTCCGATTTTGCCAGTCCGACTATGTCACCATCAAGACTATTCGCGCCAATGGCGTTAATTTCAACCTCCTTGATCGAGCCGATCAACGCTTCCCCGGCCATGGCGTGAACGGGGTGTAAATAGGGCGAACGCCCCACAAGCTGTCCGGCCTTGCGGCCCTTCGCCTCGAACAGCACCGGGACCTTGCGTCCCATGAACCCCCCGTTGAAGGCGCGCCTTTGCCGCTCGATCAGCGCCTGGAGCGCCTGCAGCCGCGCGGCCTTCACGTGATCGGGAACCTGTTCCGCCATATCCGCCGCCGGCGTCCCGGGCCGGCTCGAATATTTGAAGGAGAAGGCGTGGGCGAAGCCCACCTCGCCCACCAGATCGAGCGTTGCCTCGAAGTCCTCATCGCTCTCGCCCGGGAAGCCGACGATGACGTCGCTCGATAGCGCGATGTCGGGGCGGGCCTCGCGGATGCGTTGGACGAGCTCGATATAGTGGGCGCGCGTGTGACCGCGGTTCATCGCCTTGAGGATCCGGTCCGAGCCCGACTGGAAGGGGAGATGCAGATAGGGCATCACCGCTTCGATGTCGCGGTGGGCGGCGATCAGATCCTCCCCCATGTCGCGGGGATGGCTGGTGGTGTAGCGCAGCCGCGCGACCCCCTCGATCCCGGCCAGCCGTTCGAGCAGCCGGGCAAGCGTCCAGCTCCGCCCGTCGGGGCCCTCGCTGCGATAGGCGTTGACGTTCTGCCCCAGCAGCGTGATCTCCCTGACGCCGGCCGCGGCCAACGCCGCCGCCTCGGCCTCGACCTGCGCGACCGGGCGCGAGAACTCAGCGCCCCGCGTATAGGGCACGACGCAGAAGGTGCAGAACCTGTCGCAGCCCTCCTGCACGGTGAGGAAGGCCG
The DNA here is from genome assembly GCA_964454415.1 of uncultured Hyphomicrobiaceae bacterium. Classification (GTDB taxonomy): domain Bacteria; phylum Pseudomonadota; class Alphaproteobacteria; order Rhizobiales; family Methyloligellaceae; genus JAJFHN01. The sequence continues at coordinate 2,704 of CAYVYD010000033.1, forward strand.
CCGGCGCCCGGCGGCGGCCGCGCGACTTGCTCAAGCCCTCGAACTTGCCCTCGGCGGGAAAGTCGGTCTCGACGATCGGCTCGCCGTCGCGGTCGAGCCGCTCCAGCAGACCGGGCAGCCGGTGATAGCTCTGCGGCCCGATCACCAGATCGACGTCGCCGGCGCGCGCGACCATCTCGGCGCCCTCGGCCTGGGCCACGCAGCCGGCGACCGCGATCCGCGTCGCCTTGCCGGCGCGGGCCCGCGCGTGCTTGATCCGCCGCAGCCTGCCGAGCTCCGAATAGACCTTCTCGGCCGCCTTTTCGCGGATGTGGCAGGTGTTGAGGATGACGAGATCGGCATCCTCGGCGTCGGCCGCCGGCGCGTAGCCCAGCGGCGCCAGCACCTCGGCCATGCGCTCGCTGTCATAGACGTTCATCTGGCAGCCGAACGTCTTGATGTGGAGCTTCTTGCGATCGGCCTTCATCACGCCGCCTTCATGTCCTCGCCCGGCCCGTCCAGCGCCGACCCGCCACGCCGCGCCCGCAGCATCTCGGCGACGACCGCGCGGATCTCCTGTTCGCAGTGGAGCGCGATCGCCCTGCGGTCCCCGAAGCGGGCAATGTCGATCGGCGGGCCGATGCGCACCTGAACGTCGAGTGGTCCCTGCGTCAGCAGCCGCCACACATGGCTCACCATATCCATATCGCCATACCACGCAACAAGCGGCCGCCACCGGCGGCCCAGCGGCAGCCCGTGCAGATGGGTGTAGGCGATGGCCAGCGTCTGCACCCCGATGGGATTGGCCGCCTCTCCGTACCCATGCTCCGCGCGCGGCGGCCCGGCGCTGGCGAACAGCGACGACTTGAAGGGCAGCACGCGGTTGCCGTCGCTGCTGGTGCCTTCGGCGAACAGCACCACCCGCTCGCCCGCCGCGAGCCGCCTGAGCACCGCCCGCGCGGTGGCCGCCAGCGAGGCGCGCGACTGGCGGTCGACGAAGATGGTGCGCTGCGCCTTGGCGAGCAGGCTCACCAGCGGCCAGGTCGAGACTTCCCGTTTGGCGATGAAGCTGAGGGGCGCCAGCGCGCTGATCACCGGGATGTCGAGCCAGGAGATGTGGTTGGAGACGATCAGCACCGGGCAGGAGCGCTCGATCTCGCCGCTCGCGTGGATGCGCACGCCGATCAGGCGGCAGAGCAGCCGGTGATACCAATGCGGGAACAGGCCGGCGAAGCGCCCCCCGAACCGCATCGCGGCGAGCTGCAGCGGGAGGCCGATGAGGCTCATCAGAACGAAGCCCGAGAGGATGCCGGCGGCGCGGAAGGGGGACATGTGGCGTCGTTCAGTCCGGTTCCAGCCGCACCCGTCGCTCGCCCCGCGCCCGCTCAAGCCTTGGGCTTGGCGATGGGTACGCCATAGAGCTCGAGCCGGTGGTCGATCAACCGGTAGCCCAGCTCCTTGGCGATGATCTCCTGGAGCCGCTCGATCTGCTCGTTGCGGAACTCGATCACCTGGCCCGTCTGCACGTCGATCAGATGGTCGTGATGCTCCTTGGCGATCGGCTCGTAGCGCGCCCGCCCGTCGCCGAATTCGTGGCGCTCCAGGATTCCCGCCTCCTCGAACAGCCGCACCGTGCGGTAGACGGTCGAGAGCGAGATGCGCGGGTCGACGGCGTTGGCGCGGCGGTGCACCTCCTCCACGTCAGGATGGTCGTCGGCCGCCGACAGGACCCCGGCGATGACCCTGCGCTGGCCGGTCATGCGCATGCCCTTCTCGGCGCACAGGCGCTCGAGTCGGCTCTGATGTCTGGGGCCCTTCGGCATCTTCCTCACTGGCGCGAGGCCACGCTCCCTGCCCTTATAGGCTGCGTGGCTGGGAGCGTCCACCAGGGCCGTCAGCCCAGGGATTCCAGCGCCATCAAGAGGGCGTCCTCGCGCCCGTCCTGGTAGTAGTGCTGCCGCCTGCCCACTTGCCGGAAGCCCAATCCGCCGTAGAGATCCCGCGCCGCGTCGTTGCCGCGGCCGACCTCGAGCACCACCCGTCCGACGCCGCGGCCGGCGAGCGCCGCGAGGGCCGCCCCGCATAGCGCGCGCGCGACGCCCCGCCGCCGCGCTGGGGCGGCGACCGCCAGGGTGAGGATTTCGGCCTCGCCCGCGGCGGCGCGGCAGAGGATCAGTCCCAAAAGGCCTCGGGCGCCGCGCGCGGCGAGGAACGTGCAGGCGGGATCGTCCGCATAGGCCGCCATGTCGGCGGCGCGCCATCCCGAACCGAAGCACGCCGCGTGCAGACGGGCGAGCGACTTGGCCTCGCCCGCCGCCGCGGGCGCGATCTCTACCGGCGCGGGAGCGGCCGCCGTCATTTCCGCCTCGGCGCCGCCTGGCCCGTTTGCGGCTTGGCGTCGGGCGGGCGCAGATAGAGCGGCGAGACCGGCCCTTCCGCGGGCCTCGCCTTAAGCGCCATCAGCGCCAGGTCCGCGGCATCGGGCAGCAAATCGGGGAGCGCGGTGCGGAATCTGGCGCCGGGCCGCGCCTCGGCGAGCAGCCGGGCGCCGCTGCCTGCCACCCGCGCGCCCTTCTCCAGCAGATCGGCCGCGGCGGCGGGCGCAAGCAATGCGATCTCGCCGAGCGCCCCGCCCTTCCCGTCGAAGAAGGCGAAATAGACCTGTCCCCGGCGGGCGTCGTGGGCGACGGCGAGCGGCTCCTCGCCGAGGCCGAGGACGCGGCGGGCCCCCTTCGCCATCACCGCCAGGGTGGTAAGCCCCACCAGCGGCGCGCCGGTGGCGAGCGCCAGGCCGCGCGCCGCCGCGACCCCGACGCGCACGCCGCTGAAGCTTCCCGGTCCCACGGTGACGGCGATGCGCTCGAGGTCCTGGAATCGGCAATGGGCGCGTTCCATGGCCGCCGCTACCATCGGCATGATCGCCTCGGCGTGGCCGCGTTCGCGCAGCTCGCGCAGGGCGACCGTCTGCCCGGCGCCGTCCTCGCCCGTCACCGCCGCCGAACAGGCCGCCATGCAGGTCTCGATGGCGAGCAGTCTCATGGACTTTCAGAGAATTTCGGCGACGTCGTCGAAGTCGAAGCGCGGCGAGCGCGGGAACAGCGCCGAGGCCTCGCCATAGCCCAGATTGCACAGGAAATTCGATTTGACCCGGCTGCCGGCGAAGAATTCCTGGTCCACCCCCTCATTGTCGAAGCCCGACATCGGCCCCGCGTCGAGCCCCAGGGCGCGGGCCGCGATGATCAGATAGGCCCCCTGCAGCGTGCCGTTGCGGAACGCGGTCGTGGCGATGTGGTCTGGCTTGCCCTCGAACCAGCTCCTCGCGTCCTCGTGGGGAAACAGCCGCGGCAGGTGTTCGTAGAAGGCTAGATCGCTGCCGACGATGGCGCATACCGGCGCGCTCATCGTCTTGTCCCGGTTGCCCGGCGAAAGGTGCGGCTTGAGCCGCTCCATGGCCTCGGGCGACTTCACGAACAGGAAGCGCGCCGGCGAGGAGTTGGCGCTGGTGGGGCCCATCTTCGCGATGTCGACGAGTTCGACCAGGAGGTCGTCCGGCACGTCCTTGTCCTGCCAAACATTGTGACTGCGCGCCTCGAGGAAGATCTGGTCGAGCGCGCCCTTGCTGATGGTCTTGGACATGATCGCTCCTAACGGTGGAAAACCGTTATGAGCACAACCAGCCGTTCCCGGCAAGTCGGCCCCGAAGCCGACGCTAGACCGGGCGGACCTCCTGAATTTCCGGAATGAAGTGGCGCAGCAGATTCTCGATTCCGTGCTGCAGCGTCGCCGTCGAGCTGGGACAACCCGCGCACGCGCCCCGCATGTGCAGGAAGACGATGCCTTCCTTGTAGCCGTGGAAGACGATGTCGCCGCCGTCCTGGGCCACCGCCGGACGCACCCGCGTCTCCAGCAGCTCCTTGATGGTCTCGACCGTCTCCTTGTCCTCGGGCGCGAAGAACTCATCCGCCGTCCCGCCGCCGCCGTCGAGCTCCTCGACCACCGGCGCGCCGGAAAGGTAGTGCTCCATGATCGCGCCGAGGATCGCCGGCTTGAGATGCTGCCACTCCACCTCGCCCTTGCTGACCGAGATGAAGTCGGTACCGAAGAAGACGCCGGTCACGCCCTCGATATCGAACAGGCGCGTGGCCAGCGGCGACTGGGCCGCCGCCTGGGGATCGCGGAAGTCGAGCGTGCCCGATCCCAGAACCTTGCGGCCCGGAAGGAATTTCAGGGTCGCTGGATTGGGCGTGGCTTCGGTCTGGATGAACATCTGGCGCCTCTGTGGAACGGGACCGCGGCGCCCGTCGCTATTGCAGCCGGCAGCCGCGGCGATCGACATATTAGAATTATTCTATGAAATAAACTGCTCCCTTGCAACGGGTCAGACCGAACTTATCCCGCTGCAGTCCCGCCGCCGCCCGCGGCTTACGCCAGCGCCTTGATATCGTCGGTGGAGAGCTCGCCCGGCACGATGGTGATGGGAATCGGGAAGCTGCCGGCGAATTTGCCCGCCGCCAGGGAAGAGACGAGCGGCCCCGGCCCGGAGGGGTCCTTGGAGGCACCCAGCACCAGGATCGCGATGTCCTCGTCCTCCTCGATGAGGGCGACGATCTCCTCGGCCTTGCCGCCCTCGCGGATGATTTCCTCGGGCTTGAGCTTGGTGTGTCCCAGCGTCTTGAGCTTGCGCCCGAACAGGCGGAACACCGCGCGGGCCTTGTTGGTGCCCTCCTCGCGGGCGATCTCCTCGACGCCGAGCCAGTGCTGGAACTCGTTGGGCTCGACCACGTAGAGCAGCGCCAGCGCGCCGCCCTGGGTATGCTCGACCCGGCTCGCCGCGAACTCCAGCGCCACCTCGCATTCCGGCGTCTCGTCGACGACGACGAGGAATTTCCGCCGGTGCCCCTTTTCGAAAACCTTGCGTTTCTTGCGTACCATGGGGCGGATGCTGCCATTCATTGCCGCCCGCAGCAACCGATTAGAGGCGGGTGGCGGCGGCGCAATCCACAGCCTATTGGGGGGCGTGGTCAGCTCTGGATGAAGCCGACGATGTCCTTGGCACCGCGTAGAATCGGGCTGGCGATCTCGCGCGCGCGCGCCGCGCCGTCGGCGAGAACCGCGTCGATGTGGTCGGGCGCCGCCATCAGCCGGCCCATCTCCTCGGCCACCGGCGAGAGCTTGGCGACGGCGATCTCGGTGAGCCTTTCCTTGAAGCGCGAGAATTGCTCGCCGCCCACCTCGCCGAGCGCCTCCTCGACCGTCTTGCCCGCGAGCGCGGCGTAGATGCCGACCAGGTTCTCCGCCTCCGGCCGCGACGCGAAGCCCGCCATCTCCCGCGGCAGCGGCTCGGGATCGGTCTTCGCCTTGCGGATCTTCTTGGCGATGGTATCCCGGTCGTCGCTCAGATTGATCCGCGTCATGTCCGACGGGTCCGACTTGCTCATCTTCTTGGTGCCGTCGCGCAGCGACATCACCCGCGTCGCGGGACCCGTGATCAAGGGTTCGGGCAGCGGAAAATACTGATCCCCATAGCCCTTCTCGGCGATCGGGCCGGAGAAGTCGGTGTTGAACTTCTGGGCGATGTCGCGGGAGAGCTCCAGATGCTGCTTCTGGTCCTCGCCCACCGGCACGTGGGTCGCCTGGTAGAGCAGGATGTCGGCGGCCATCAGATTGGGATAGGTGAAGAGCCCGACGGAAGCGTTCTCGCGATGCTTGCCCGCCTTCTCCTTGAACTGGGTCATGCGGCTGAGCCAGCCCATGCGGGCGACGCAGTTGAAGACCCAGGCGAGCTCGGCGTGGCCGGAGACCTGGCTCTGGTTGAACACGATGTGGCTTTCGGGTTCGATGCCCGCGGCAATGAAGGCGGCGGTGACCTCGCGGGTGTTGTGGGCGAGCGCGGCGGGCTCCTGCCAGACGGTGACGGCGTGCAGGTCGACCACGCAGTAGATGCAGTCGAACTTGTCCTGCAGCGCTACGAAATTGGTGATCGCGCCCAGATAGTTGCCGAGATGCAGATTGCCCGTGGGCTGCACCCCGGAGAAGACACGCATGGGAAAATCGGTCATGGCCCCATCCCTTGATTGGCACGGGTTATGGCGTCTGAACTCCGGCCAGGCAAGCCCCGGCTTCGGCCGTCCGCCTCCTATCCGCCAACCACGTTTGCCAGCAGCGAGCGCAGCCGTGCCGCGCCGGTGAGCTGACAGGCGGCGCCGTAGACGATGAGCCCCCCCAGCACCAGCGCGCCGAGCGCTCCCGCTTGGACGGCAAGTCCGTTGGCGGGCGCAAACGAGCCGCCGAGGCCCGCCGCCGCCGCCCACAGAAAGGCGCCCATGATGACGCTGGAGGCGAGAAGCGGCCGCATCCGGCGGCTCATGCGCCCGTCCAGCACGTAGGCGCCGCGCCGCCGCAGCGTCAGCGCCAAGAGCCCGGCATTGACCCAGCCCGCCAGCGAGGTCGCTGCGGCGATCCCCACATGGCCGATCAGGAGGAACAGGGCGATGCTTCCCAGCACGTTCACGATCACGCTCGCGCCCGCATAGATCATCGGCGTGCGCGTGTCCTCGCGGGCGAAATAGGCCGGCGAGAACACCTTGATCAGCACGAAGGCCGGCAGTCCCACGGCGAAGGCGGCGAGCGCCATGGCGGTGGCGGGAGTGTCGTCGGCGCTGAAGGCGCCGCGCTCGAACAGCACCTGGATGATGGGTCCCGGCACCACCAGCAGCGCCACCGCCGCCGGCAGGGTGAGCAGCAGGGAGAACTCGAGCGACCGGTTGAGGCTTGCGATAGCGCCCTCGTCGTCGCCCGTGCGGAGCTGCTTGGAGAGCTCGGGAAGCAGCACCACGCCGATGGCGATACCGACGATGCCGAGGGGGAGCTGGTAGATGCGGTCGGCGTAATAGAGCCACGAGACGGCGCTGTCCTGGAGCGAGGCGATGATGGTGCCGATCAGGATGTTGATCTGGGTGATGCCGCCTGCGATCACGCCCGGAATGCCCAGCCGGACCAACCGGCGCACCGCGGGCGTCAGCCTCGGCCGGCGCAGCTTGAGGCCGAAGCCTACCCGCCAGGCCCAGATGCCGAGCACGGCGAATTGCAGCAATCCGGCGGCCGCCACCCCCCAGGTGATGGCGACGCCGGCCTGGGGCGTATCGCCCCAACCGGCCCACGCGATCGAGGTCAAGACGGCGATCAGCACCACGTTGAGCAGGGTGGGCGCAGCGGCGGCGAGCGCGAAGCGCCCCAGCGCATTGAGCAGCCCCGACAGCAGGGCGACCAGTGAGACGAAAAGCAGATAGGGGAAGGCGATGCGCGTCAGCAGCACCGCCAGTTCGAACTTTTCGGGCCAATCGGCGAAGCCCGGCGCGATCAGATACATCAGCCACGGCATGGCGAGCTCGGCGACCGCCGTGGTCACCAGCAGCGCCGCCACCAGGACCGCGAGCGCCTGTTCGGCGAATTCCCGCGCCTCGGCCGCGCCCTCGCCCTCGAGCCGCTTGGCGAACAGCGGCACGAAGGCCGCGTTGAAGGCGCCTTCGGCGAATAGCCGGCGGAACAGGTTGGGGAAACGGAAGGCGACGAAGTAGGCGTCCGCCACCATGCCGGTTCCGAGCACCGCGGCGATCAGGATGTCGCGCACGAAGCCGAGCACGCGGCTCAGCATCGTCATGCCGCCGACCGTGGCGAAGGAGCGGTAGAGTTTCATCGCGCCGGAGTAGAGGAGGTTCGCGCCGAGAACAAGCGTCTATGCCGTGTCATGCGCGCCGGGATGCGGCGGCCGGCCGCCGGGATCGCCCCTGTCCGGCGCCATCAGCCACAGCAGGATCACGCCGGAGAAGAAGCCGCCCAAATGGGCCCACCAGGCGACGCTGCCGCCGAGGCCCGGCGCGTAGAGCTGGAGCGAGCCCTGCACGATCTGCATCAGAAACCAGAACAGGGCGAAGAACACGGCCGGGATCTCGATGAACAGCGGAATGACGCAGAACAGCGGCACCAGCACGGTGAGCCGCGCGGTGGGATAGCTCACCGCATAGGCGGAGATCACCCCCGCTATGGCGCCCGAGGCGCCCACCACCGGAATCACCGAGGTGGAATAGAGCATGACGTGGACGACGGCCGCGGCGAGGCCGCAGAGCAGATAGAAGACCAGGAAGCGCACGTGGCCGAGCCTGTCCTCCAGGGCGCAGCCGAAAATCCACAGCGTCCACATGTTGAGGATCACATGGAACCAGCCGCCATGCATGAACATGCTGGTGAGGAACGAGGTGTAGTCGCCGGGGTCGAACCCCATGCCCACGGCCCAGCGCCAATCGAAATGGCGCGCCGGGATCAACGCGAATTTGCCCAGCATCTCGCGCATCTCGAGCGGATCGAGGCTGCGTTCGTAGAGAAAGACGGCGGCGTTCGCCGCTACGATGGCGAGCACCACCATGGGCACCGTTCTGCAGAATACCGAATCGCGCAGAGGAAACATGTCCTGGGTGGCTCGCTGTTCGATCGCGCCGCCCGTGCCCGGGGACGGCGGCGCCGGCGGCGCTGTCCGCCGGACGGCTCAGACGGCGAGCGCCTCTTCCTCCTCGTCTTCGGTCTCCGGCGCCAGAATTTTCGTCATGCGGGTTCGGATCGCCCGTTGCCGCGCGGCGTTGGTGATCTTCTTGCCGATCAGATCGGTGACGTAGAACACGTCGACGGCCTTTTCGCCGAAGGTCGCGATCTGCGCCGAGGAGATATCGAGCTTCAGGTCGGACATTTCCCGCGTCAGCTCGAACAGCAGACCCGGACGGTCGAGGCCGTTGACCTCGATCACGGTCAACTCGCCCGACAGCGTGTTGTCGATGATCACCTGCGGCTCGACCGTGAAGGCGCGCATACGCCGCTTCAGCGGCTTGCTCTGCTCGGCGATGGCATCGAGGTGCATGTCGCCCGCCAGCAGCTTCCCGATCGACTTGGCGATCCGCTCGCCGCGGCGCAGCTCATCATCGGAGCGCTCGAATTCGCGCTGCAGACGGATGGTGTCGAGCGCCATGCCGTCGCGCGTCGTCGAGATCTGCGCGCTCACGATGTTGGCGCCGGTCCGCGCGCAGGCGCCCGCGATCATCGAGATCAACCGCGGGTGGCTCGGCGTGAAGACGGTGAGCTCGGTGACGTCGGCGACCTCGTCGGAGGTGACCCGCGTCATGAAGGTCCGCCCCTCCGTCTCCGCGGCCGCGATCATGCGCGCGTGTCCGGCCTGGGACTGGGGATCGGTGCGCAGCCAATAGGCCGGATAGTGGCGGGCGATGAAGCGGTCGACGTCCGCCACCTTCCAATCGGCGAGCTCGGCGCGCAGCGCCTCCTCGGCCTGGTGCACCCGCTCGGTCCGGCTGAGCGCGGTGACGCCGCCGGCCAGCAGCGGCTCGCTCTCGTAGTAGAGCGTGTTGAGGAGCTGCCCCTTCCAGCCGTTCCACACGCCGGGACCCACCGCCTTGATGTCGGCGACGGTCAGCACCAGCAGCAGCTTGAGCCGTTCGCGGCTTTGCACGGTCTCTGCGAAATCCTCGATCGTCTTGGGGTCGTTTAGGTCGCGGCTTTGGGCAAACAGGCTCATGACCAGGTGGTGCTCGACCAGCCAGGCGACGGTCTCGGTCTCAGCGTTGGTAAGGCCGAGCCTGGGGCAGAACTTGCGCGCGATCCTGGCGCCGACGATCGAGTGGTCCTCGTCCCGCCCCTTGGCGATGTCGTGCAGGAACATCGCCACGTAAAGCGCCCTGCGGTTGTCGATCGTCCTGACCACCTCGCTGGCCAGCGGCACCTCCTTCTCGGCCTTGCCGCTTTCGATGTCGGCGAGGATTCCGACCGAGCGGATCAAGTGCTCGTCCACCGTGTAGTGGTGGTACATGTTGAACTGCATCATCGAGACCACCCGCCCGAACGCGGGCACGAAGCGCCCGAGCACGCCCGCCTCGTTCATCCGGCGCAGCGAAATCTCCGGATTCGTCGAGCCCGTCAGCAGCTCGAGGAACAGCCGGTTGGCTTCGCGGTCCTCGCGCAGCCTCTTGTCGATCAGATTGAGCGAGGCGCGCAGCAGCCGGATGGCCTCGGGATGGAACGCCACGTTGTGGCGGTCGGCGAGCCAGAACAGCCGGATGAGGTTGACCGGATCGGTCTGGAAGACGTCGTCGCGCGCCACGTTGATGCGCCCGGTGTCGATGCGGAAATCGCTGGTCTTGCGCAGCCGCACGCGCTTGCGCCAATTGGACGGCGCCAGCAGTTCGTTGAGCGCCGGCACGGTCTTGAGCTGCTTCACCTCGAGCGCCGAGCAGACGATGCGCGTCAGATCGCCGACGTCCTTGGCGACCAGGAAATAGTGCTTCATGAAGCGCTCGACCGCGCGCAACCCGGCGCCGTCGCGGTAGTTGAGCCGTTCGGCCATAATCGGCTGGACGTCGAAGGAGAGCCGCTCCTCGGCGCGGCCGGTCAGAAAGTGGAGATGGCAGCGCACGGTCCATAGAAAGTCGCCGCATTTGCGGAAGGTGCGCTGCTCGGCCTTGGAAAAGACGCCGAGCTTGACGAAATCCTCCTCCCGCTCCTCCGGATGCAGGTAGCTCGCCAGCCAGTGCAGCGTGTGCAGGTCGCGCAAGCCCCCCTTGCCGTCCTTGACGTTGGGCTCGACCAGATAGCGCGAGGCGCCCTGGTGCGCGTGGCGCTGATCGCGCTCGGCGAGCTTGGCCTCGATGAACTCGCGCCCGCTTCCCTTGACCACGTCCTTGAGGAACCGCCGCTCGAACTCCTCGAAGAGCTGGAGATCGCCCCACAGCAGCCGCGCGTCGAGCAGCGAGGTGCGGATCGTCATGTCCGACTGGGAGAGCCGCATGCATTGATCGACGCTGCGGGTGGCGTGTCCCACCTTGAACCCCAAATCCCACAGCACGTAGAGGATGTACTCCACCACGCTCTCGCCCCAGGCGGTCTGCTTGTAGGGCAGCAGGAACAAAAGATCGATGTCCGAGCCCGGCGCCAGCATGCCGCGGCCGTAGCCGCCGGTGGCGACGATGCTCATGCGTTCCGCCGCCGAAGGATTGGTCGCCCGGTAGACGTGATAGACGGTGAAATCGTAGATCACGCGGATCAGCTCGTCCTGGAGCTGCGACAACCCCTTGGCGCAGCGCCGGCCGTTGCCGTCCGATTCGAGCTGCCGCCGCGCCGCGCCGCGCGATTGGGCGACCACCTCCTTGAGGCGCGCCAGCACGCGCGCGCGCAACTCGCTCTCGCGCCCGGAAAGTTCGCGCGCCAGGGCGGTCAGCTCGTCGCGAAGCCCCTTGGGATCGAAATAGGGCGCGCGCTGAATAAGGCTTTGCTCCATGCCGTCTCGCTTCACTCGCGCGGGACAATCGGCCCCGTTGTATCACAGCTTGCCCTATTTGGGCTCATATGCCTCGCGCAGCAGCGATTTCAAGCGGTAGAGCGCCTCGAGCGCCTGGCGCGGCGTCAT
>CAYVYD010000034.1:0-1541 GCA_964454415.1 uncultured Hyphomicrobiaceae bacterium
ACCATCCCTGGATCACGCCGCCGGTCAGAAAGACCCCGCCCCACGCCGCGCTCGCCAGCGCCAGGTCCCTCGCCGCCCGGCCGAGCCATCTCGAGAACAGGGCGAGGGTTTCGCGCGCCGCCGCTTCGGTGTTGGCGCGGGTTAGCACCTCGCTCGCGTCGGCCGCCGCGGGCTTGCTTCCCAACCGGGCGCATTGCCGCCGGTAGAGCGCCAGCAGGCCGGGCCCAGAGAGGACGTCCTCGACCGTGGACCAGGTCCCCTCGCCGCCGGCCAGCAGCGCCAGCTCCTCTTCGTCCTGGGCGCCGAACGACATGTGGCCCGCCTCGCTGGGAGAGCTCGTCCAGCCGTCGGCGAGCGGCATCGCCACCGCCGCGCCGAACCCGGTTCCGACGTTGACCGCCAGCAGTCGGCCTTTCTGCGCTGGAACCGCGCGAACCTCGCCGATGGATTTTACGTCGGCGGCCTCGAGATGGGGCAGCGCCAGCGCCACCGCCTCGAGATCGTTGAGCAGGCCGACCGGCACGTCGCCCAGCCGTTGCGAGATCTCCGCCTCGCTCAACCGCCACGCGGCGTTGGTGAGCTGCACCTGGCGCCCGACCACGGGTCCGGCGGCGGCGATCGCCGCCTCGCCGCACCCCGCGCTCCCGCCGGTCTCGCCGAGATAGGCGTCGAGCGCCGCCTCGAAATCGGCGAACCGGGCGACGTCGTAGCTGCGCGGTTGGGAAATTTCCTCGGTCCGCGTCGAGCGCGCGAACCGCGCATTGGTTCCGCCGATATCCGCCAGCAGCCGCCACCGGCTCACGCGGCGGCCCCCAGGCTGGTCTGTTCCAAGGCGCTGAGAAAGTTTTCCTGCCAGTACCGGGCGTCGTGCCGCCTTATCCGTTCGAGCAGCGCGTTGTTGCGCTCCTGCCGCTCCTTGAGCGGCATGGTGATCGCCACTTCTAGCGCCTCGGCGACCTCGTCGATGTCGTAGGGGTTGACGAGCAGCGCTTCCTTGAGCTCCTCGGCCGCGCCGGCGAACTTGGAGAGCACTAGAACGCCGGGGTCGTTCAAGTCCTGGGCGGCGACATATTCCTTGGCGACCAGGTTCATGCCGTCCCGCAGCGGGGTGACGAGCCCCACTTGGCAGCCGCGGAACAGCGCGGCGAGGGTGGGTCGCGGTATGGTGCGGTGGATGTAGCGCAGCGGCGTCCAGTCGAAATCGCCGAACCTGCCGTTGATCGCCCCGGTCAGCGCCTCGAGCTCTTCGCGGATATCCGTATAGGCGTCGACGTCCTCCCGCGTCGGCGGCGCGATCTGCATCAGCGTCACCGATTTGTGGTGCTGCGGATAGAGCTCCAAGAGCCGGCGGAAGGCGCGCAACCGTTCGGGCAGCCCCTTGGAGTAGTCGAGCCGGTCGACGCCGATGATGTGCGTCCTGGCGATCGTGCGCCGCTGCAGCAGCTGGATCTGCGCGTCGGCCTTGGGCGTGTGCGCCAGGGCGGCGAAGGCCTCGGCGTCGATGCCGATGGGAAAGGAGCCCACCAGGATCGTGCGTTCGT
>CAYVYD010000034.1:1641-13985 GCA_964454415.1 uncultured Hyphomicrobiaceae bacterium
AAGGCCTCGGCGTCGATGCCGATGGGAAAGGAGCCCACCAGGATCGTGCGTTCGTAGGCCTTGAGGTGGCCGCCGTCGGATTCCTCCCCCTGATGCTCGAGCACGTAGCGCTCGAAGTTCGCCAGATCGGTGTTGGTTTGGAAGCCGACGAGATCGCAGGAGAACAAGGACCGCACCAGCAGTTGATGCTCGGGCGCGGCGGCAAGGATATCCGACGGCGGGAACGGGATATGCAGAAAGAACCCGATCCTGTGTCCGTGCCCCCGCTTTCTCAGCTCCGATGCCAAGGGGAGGAGATGGTAGTCGTGGATCCAGATCAGATCGTCCGGCTTCAGGAGCGGCGCCAGCGCGTCGGCGAATTTCGAGTTGACCCGCTGATAGCCCTTCACATAGGCGGTCCTGAAATCGGAGAGATCCAGCCGGTAGTGGAAGATCGGCCACAGCACGCTGTTGGCGAAGCCGAGATAGTATTCCTCGTAATCCTTCCGCGTGAGCGGCAGCGTCACCGTCGTCACCCGGCCCTCGGTATGAGTGGCCGGCGGGACGCGCGTCCCTTTCTCGACCACCTTGCCGTCCCAGCCGAACCAGATGCCGCCGCGTTCTGCCAGCGCGTCCGCCAGCGCCACGGCGAGGCCGCCGCTCTGGGACGCCTTGGAGGGGTCCGCCACCCGGTTGGAGACCACCACCAGCCGGCTCATATCACCGCCTCCCAGGGGCGGGAGAGACGTGTCGCGCCGTTGATGATGCCGACCATCGAATAGGTTTGCGGAAAGTTACCCCACAATTCGCCCGTCTCCGGGTCCACGTCCTCGGAGAGGAGACCCAGATGATTTCGTTTTTCGAGCATGGTCCCGAAAATATCACGCGCTTCTTCCACCCGTCCAATCCGGGCGAGGGAATCCAGACGCCAAAAGGCGCAGACGTTGAAGGCCGTCTGCGGCAGGCCGAAATCGTCTCTGCCTTCGTAGCGTAACATGTAGGGACCGCGCGCAAGCGCCTTTTCGATTTGCTCGACGGTCGAGACGAAGCGCGGGTCGCCGGCCTCGATGAACCCCACCTGCGACATCAGCAACACGCTGGCGTCGAGGTTGGTTCCGCCGAAGCTTTCGACGAAGGCCTTGCGCTTGTCCGACCAGGCGTCGCGCAAAATGCGGTCCTTGATGGTCTTGGCGCGGCCGGTCCAGTGCTTGGCGCGGGCGCCGAGGCCGAGATGGGTGGCGATGTGGGCGAGCCGGTCGCAGGCGGCCCAGCACATCACGCTGGACGAGGTGTGGATCCTGGCGCGCGAGCGGAACTCCCAAATGCCGGCGTCGGCCTGATCGTGCAGCAGAAACGCCCGTTCGCCCAGGATTTCCAGGCGGAGGAAGTCCTCCGCCCCGGCCCGCTTGAACAGCCGGTCGTCGAAGAACGCCTGGCCGGCGCCGAGGATCACATTGCCGTAGACGTCGTTCTGAAGGTGCTCGTAGGCCTGGTTGCCGACGCGCACCGGTCCCATTCCGCGATAGCCGGGAAGCGAGTCGACGATGCGCTCGGTAAGCTGCTGCTCGAGGCCGCAGCCATAGACCGGCTGCAGGTGATTGTTCTTGGCGCTGGCGACCACGTTCATCAGCCACCTGAAATAGTTTTCCATCGTCCTGACGGCGGCGAGGCTGTTGAGCGCGCGCACGACGAAATAGGCGTCGCGGATCCAGCAGAAGCGGTAATCCCAGTTTCGCCCGCTGTCGGGCGCTTCGGGAATGGAGGTGGTCATGGCGGCGACGATCGCGCCGGTCTGCTCGTAGGTGCAGAGCTTCAGCGTTATCGCGGCGCGGATGACGGCGTCCTGCCAATCGAGCGGCAGGGCGAGCCGGTGCGTCCAGTTGCGCCAATAGCCGATCGTCTTTTCCTCGAAGCCCCGCGCGGTCTCCTTTACCCCGCCGCTCAGCGTCTCGTCGGGCCCCAGAATGAGGTCGAGCGGCTCGTCGAGATTGAACATGGTTTCGCTCAGCAGCAGATCGATCGGGGCGTCGGTCGTCAGCCGCAGCGTCAGTCCGGGGCCGACATAGCGGACGTGGTTCGACCCATAGGTGATTTCCGGCGTCGCCGCGCCGTAGTTGAAGCACGGCCGCAGGCGGATCCGCACCCGCGGGCTGCCCGAAAGCGGTTTGAGCCGCCGCACCAGCGTCTGCGGCCTGAAGACGCGGTCGCGCCAGTAGAAGCGGGGCGCGCAATCGGTAATCTCGATCGAGCCCTGCGGGCTGTGCAGCCGCGTTTTCAGCACCGCCGTGTTGGGTTCGTAGGCCTGCTCGCTCTCCTTCAAATCCTGAAGCTCGATGGCGAACACGCCGCCGCCGTCGGGCCCGGCGGAACCGTGGAGCAGGGTGTGAAAGACCGGATCGCCGTCGAAGCGGGGCAGGCAGCACCAGACCACGTTGCCCACCTTGTCGATCAGCGCGCCGAAACTGCAGTTGCCGACGATGCCGAGTTCGAGATTGCTCTTGTTCCTCAATGTCCTATGCCCGCGCCAGGTTGTCGGCAACGCGTTTCAGCCAGCCGAGAAACTCGGTTATATCGGTTGCACGATAACGCGCCTGTGTCGGCCCCGGGCCAACCTTCACCGAAATGCCTTCGCGCGCGTTAACGGCGGCGAACGCGTCCTCGTCGGTCACGTCGTCGCCGGCGAACAGCGGCGTCCGGCCGGAGAATGGCGGTTCCGCCAGGAAATCCGTGACCGCCCGCCCCTTGTCGCCGGCCTTGGCCTTGGCCTCGATAACCATCTTTCCCCGCAGCAGATGGACCCCCTCGATGCCGCGGACCGCCTCGTCCATCGCCTCGATGCAGGCGCCTTCGAGATCGGGCCGGGCGCGGTAGTGCAGGGCGACCGAGCCGGATTTCCGCTCGATCAGCAGCCCCTCCGCGCCGCTGGTGAAATCCCGCAGGCGATCCTTCAGCAGCGATATCGCGTGGCCGTCGACGTTTGTGCCGTGCACCGAGCCGTCGGTGCTGCGGCGCTTCAGGCCGTGCACCCCCGCCACCGGCAGATGCAGCGGCGCCAGGAACCGGTCGACGTCGCCGATGTCCCTCCCGGTCACCACGGCAAGCGCGCCGCCCAATGCGCCGTGCAGCTTGTTCAGCGCCTGGTGCGTTGCCGGGGAGAGCCGCACGAGATCGGGGCGGTCGGCGATCTCGACGAGGGTTCCGTCGAAGTCGAGGAAGATGGCGCTGTGATCGGCGTCGACGCGGTCGGGGTCGAGAGCGCTGAGCGGTTCGGTCTTCATTGCCATCCAATCGGCATCCCCTCGGCCCGGTTTCGCCGGTGCCCCGAACGCCGTTTTTCACGAAGCCTGGTTTGGCCACCACGGCCGGGGCCGGCGGATAGCGAGCCAGTCTTAGCGAATCGCGAATCGCGTTCGTCCGCGCACCACCATACTCAGCAGAATACTCGGCAGAATTTCATCGTCCACAAGGCAGTCGGGCTAGAGCCGGCGAACCGCGCGACCTCTTGTCGTAATTCGTCCATGTCGGGGAAAACTTGGAGCCTCTGCGCGGGGTCGGCCTATCGGAGGAATATGCGGACACCGCTGCGCCACCGGATACCCGCTCGCGGACGCTCGATTCTCCGCTGCCATCGCCGCGAAGCGGCGCCGGAAAAAAGCCTTTGCAGGAATTGCGTCACCCGGTCGCCACCGGGAGGGGCCTGTTGCCGCGCCAGAGCTTCGTCCTGGAGTTCGCTCCAATCCGCCTGCGCTACCTGCTGGTTCCGGGAGACGGGATTGAATAGGGCAACGTCGGCGAGCTGCTCGCTGAAATTCGGATCCTCGCGGCGCGCGCCGTCGACGAAACGGCGCCAAATGAGCGCTGGAAAGCTCCCTCCCGTGACACCCCGCATGCTGGAGTTATCGTCGTTTCCGACCCAGACCCCGACCACCAGATTGCCGGCGAACCCGACGAACCAGGCGTTGCGGAACTCTTGGCTCGTTCCGGTCTTGCCGTAAGCGGGGATCGGCAGCCGTGCGCCGTGCCCCGTGCCGCGTTGAACCGTCGCCGCGAGGAGCTGCAACATTTGCTCCTCCTTCTCCAGCTTCCAGCGGCCGGAACCCGGCGGCGGTCCGCCCGCCTTAGCGCCACGGGAGCCCAGCGAGATCACACCCCACGGTTTGACCGGATAGGCCCTGGCGGCGACCGCGGCATAGGCGGAAGTGAGTTCCAGCAACGTCACGTCAAAGGCGCCAAGGGCCACGCTGGGGAAGGCCTCGAGGGGCGTGGTCAGACCGAGGTCGCGCGCGGCGGCGATCACCTGCGGCCTGCCGACGGCTTCCGACAACCTGACCGCGACGGTGTTGATCGAATGGGCGAAGGCGTCCGCCACCCTGACGGGGCCGCGATGCCGGTGGCCGTAATTGGCGGGCGACCAATCGCCCACCGTTATCGGCGCATCCAGGACGGGAAGGTCGAGGCCGACGCCCGCGCGCAAGGCGGCGAGATAGACGAAGAGTTTGAACGCGGAGCCCGGCTGACGCCGCGCGTTGACGGCGCGGTTGAATTTGCTGCGACCGTGGTCGAGACCACCGACCATGGCGACCACGCGCCCGTCGGGCCGCATGGCGACGAGCGCCGCCTCGTGGGCGTTGCGCCCCGGTCCTTGGCACGCCATCACCTCCTCGACGGCCTCCTCCGCCAACCGTTGGAGACGGCCGTCGAACGCCGTTTCGATCCGCAGCGGCGTCAATCTGTCCCTGTTGGGCGGCACCACCGTTTGGGCGATCCAGTCGGCGTAGTAGCTGCCGCTCTCGGCCCGCTCGACGAGCCGCAGCTCGTCGAAATCGACGTCTTGCGCCGCCTTTCGGCTGAGGCGCTGATCGGTGACCATCGCGTCGAGCACCAGCTTGGCGCGCCGCTTGGCGCGGTCGGGACTGGCCGCCAGGGTCGTGGGCGAGCGCAACAGCGCCACCAGAAAGGCCGATTGGGGGAGGGTCAGCTCGGAGACGGCCTCGCCGAAGAAGTGCCGCGCCGCCGCGCGCAGGCCGTAGCAGCCGCCGCCGAAATAGGCGGTGCTGAGATACCGCTTGAGGATCTCCCTCTTGCTGAGGGAGAACTCCAACCACAGCGCGATGACCGCCTCCCGGTATTTCCGGGCGAAGGTCCGCTTGTTGAAAAGATAGGCGTTCTTGGCGAGCTGCTGGGTCAGTGTACTGCCGCCCTGCACGATCTGCCCGGCGTCGGAGTTGGCCTTCGCGGCCCGCAACACGCCGATGGGGTCGACGCCGAAGTGCCAGAAGAAACGCCTGTCCTCCATCGCCAGAAGGGCGTCGACCATGTGCTGCGGCACCTCGTCGATCTTGACCGCCGAATCCACGCAGCCGCCGCGCCGGGCGAAAACCGAACCGTCAGACGCCAACAGCACGAGCTGGCGGTCGGTGGGATTGTTGAGCGTGCCCTCGAGCGCGTAGCGCTCGGCGGGCGGCTGCGACGTCACCACCATGAACAGGACGACGGCGAGGCCGCAAATGATCGAAAAATTCAGTCCAGGCGACAGATAGGGTATGCGGAAGGAGGGCTGTCGGATCAGCTCGTAAAGGCGCCAAAAAAGCCCGGTTATCCGTTGCGCCGGGCTTTCTGGCTTAGGTCGATTCGCGGGTTGAACGCCGATCCAAACGGTTCTGCAGGGCGAGTCGGGCGGTCCTGCGGAGCTCGTATTTTCTCTCGCCACTGCGCGGCTCGTTTGCCAATTTGGCGGGCCCGTCCGTCTTGTGCGCCGTTGTCTTCAAAACTGGATAGAGGTCGAAAAGGTTCCGAAAGTCCGGCCATCCGCGCCGGGACCGCGGCCCCGGGCTGGCCGCGTTGTTAGATCGTCTCGAGTTTGCGCAACCGCACGATTTCGGCGGCGAGCACGAGCGCGATAAGGCTGCGGGTGACCCAGAATGCCCGTGGATCGTCGATGCCCGGCTACCTCTACTATCGCGAGACCCAGGACGACGTGGAGGTGAGGATCGACGTTCCCAATCTGACCATCGAGAAGAGCTAGAAGAACTGGCGGCGCGGTCTCGGCCGCGCCGGGCCGCGGGCGCTCAGCAGGGCCGGGCGGCGAGCACCAGATTGCGGTCTTGCCGGCCGGGTGAAGCCTGCGGCGCCGCCGCCGATTGCTCCCGCAACTCGGATTCCAGAAAGCCGATGTCCACGCCGATCTCGCCCATGGCGCGCAGCACCTCGTCCGTCGGCGCGCGGCGCGCGGCGGCGAAGGCCCAGAGTATCGAGGACCTGTTGCCCGTCCGGCAATAGGCGAGCACCGGACCCGGCATCCCCGCCAACGCGTCCTCGAACGCGTCGATCACGTCCTCGTCCAGCAGGTTGTGGGGCAAAACCGGCTGGTAGGCGTAAGCGAGGCCGGCCCGGCGCGCCAGCGCCTCCCCCGCCTTGGAATCGATCGGCAATCCCTTTTCCTCGTCCGGGCGGTTGTTGATGACCGATTTGAAGCCCATCGCCGCGGCGCGCTCGAAATCGGCCGCCTCGAATTGGGAGGCGACCGCGAGGCAGGGCGTTATGAAGACGATGTCGGCCATTGCTCCGGCTCCGTGGGGGCAACCCGCAAATCCATGGCTGGCGCGGTCCCCGGGACTGGCCGGAATGTGGCAGCCGGCGCGGCACCGTTCAAGGGAATTCCGACATGAAATTAGAAAAAAAACCTAATAATGCAATTTTTGTATCGATTAACGAATATGATATTTCTAAACGACATTATCTGTGAAAAATTTTTGCGAGCAGCCGTGGGGCCGAAATCGCGGCGCCGGCGCCGAATGCCGGTTCTTCTGACCGCGGGAATGGGCTAGAGCCTTTCCTCTTCATATGGAACCATTCCGACGGAGCGGTTTTGCGCCAGGATCAAGCTAGGGACCGGACCCTAGGGTACGAAGAGCGTATCGCCCGATACGGACGAGGGGCTGTGCGCCGGCAATGGCGCAAAAACGCCCGTCCCACACGGGTTTACGATTGGCGGGCGCCCGGCGCCGAACCGGGCTTGCCCGATGCGCCGGCGTCGCGCTGCGCCCGTTTCGAGGCCGGATCGCCCGCGCCATTCGCGCAACAGAATTGAGTTCATATAAAGAGGAAAGGCTCTAAGGGGAGGGCTCGGAAAGTCGCGCCAGGAGGATCGGAGGAGCCGGTGCATGTCGAAACCTTGAACCTGCGCGAGGTGGTGGTGTTTCTTGTCGCCGCCGGCCTCGTCGTACCCCTGGTCCATCGCCTCAGGGTGAGTCCGGTGCTGGGCTTTCTCGTCGTCGGCGTGCTGATCGGGCCGCACGGCCTCGCCCGCTTCGCGGACGCCTTGCCGTGGCTCTCCTACGCCGTGATTTCCGATCTGGAGGGGGTGCGCGCGCTGGCCGAGCTCGGCGTCGTCTTTCTGCTCTTCATGATCGGGCTCGAGCTTTCGCTCGAGCGGCTGTGGGCGATGCGCCGCATGGTGTTCGGGCTGGGCGGCGCCCAGGTGGTCGTCACCGGTGCGGTGATCGCCGCCATCGCCTCGCTGTTCGGCAACACGCTTCCCGCCGCGGTGGTGCTGGGGGCGGGGTTCGCGCTTTCCTCGACCGCGATCGTCATGCAGCTCCTGGCCGAGAACAGGCGGCTCGGCACCGCGGCCGGGCGCGTCAGCTTCGCGGTGTTGCTTTTCCAGGATCTCGCGGTGCTGCCTATCCTGTTCCTGGTCGGTGCCTTCGCCGCCCGGGGCGGCGGCTCGGTCGTTCTTGCCTTCGCCTCCGCGATCGGCCAGGCGCTCCTCGCGGTCGCCGTTATTCTCGCCGTCGGCCGTCTGGTGATCCGGCCGCTGTTTCGCCTGGTGGGCAGCGACGCCAGCCGCGAGATGTTCCTCGCATTCGTGCTGCTGGTGATCATCGGCACGGCGCTCGTCACCCGGCAGGCCGGCCTTTCCATGGCGCTCGGCGCCTTCCTGGCGGGTCTGTTGTTCGCCGAGACCGAATACCGTCACGAGATCGAGGTCGACATCGAGCCGTTCAAGGGCCTGCTGCTCGGACTCTTCTTCGCCTCCGTGGGCATGGCCATCGACGTCGTCCAAATCGCCGCGGAACCGCTCTGGTTGATCGCCTCGGTGTTCGGGCTCTATCTGGTGAAGAGCCCGATCCTCTACCTTCTGGCGCGACTTTACGGCGAAGCTCCGTCGGTGGCGCTCGAGTCGGGCCTGTTGCTGGGCCAGGGCGGCGAGTTCGCGTTGCTGGTCGTCGGCATGGCCTTCGGCCTCGGCCTGATGCCGGGCGAGACCGCCCAATTCATGTTCGCCGTCACCAGCCTCGCCATGATCGCCACGCCGCCCGTGGCCCAAGCCGCGCGCCGCCTGGCCGGCGCCCTGGAGGCGCGGGAGGCGGGTCGCGGCCAAGCCGGCGCCGATGCGGCGGCGGGGCTCGAGGGCCACGTGATCGTCGTCGGCTATGGCCGCGTCGGCCGCATGATCGGCTCGATCCTCGATGCCCTGGAGTTGCCGCATATCGGGCTCGACCTCGATGCCGGCCTGGTCGCGCGCTACCGCGCCGCCGGCGCCGGCGTCTATTACGGCGACGCCGGCCGGCAGGAACTGCTGCGCAAGTTCGGCATCGAGCGCGCCGCCGCTCTGGTGGTGACCATGGACAGTCCCCGCGCCGCCGAGGCCGTGGTTGCGGCCGCCCGCCGCCACTGGCCGGATCTTCCCATCTATGCCAGGGCCCGCGACCTCTCCCACGCCAAGCGCCTGATCGCCTGCGGAGCGCGCCACGTGGTGCCCGAGACCGTGGAGGCGAGCCTGCAGCTCGGCGAAGAGGTGTTGATGGGGATCGGCGTGCCGGACCGCGCCGCCCGCCGCTTGATCGAGGCCCGCCGCCGCGCCGAGCAGGCGGCCGTGGATGAAGGAGGGGAGTGACCCGAGCGGGTCCGCGTCCCCCCTGGCGCCGTTGCCTATTGCGGCAGAAGCATTTTGCCGCCGCTGTCCTTGACGAATTTGCAGGTGCCGGTGCACTGGTCCGGCCCCTCCGGGTCGGCCAGACAAACCAAGCCGCCTCCCGGACGGATGAAGATCTGACAACTTCCCGTGCCGCCGACGCAGGAGCAATGGCTGACATCGGCTCCCGCGCGGGGGCTGCCCGGTTTCATTTGGATGCTGCCGCCCGCGGGCGGCTGTATCGCTTCCGGCGCGGCGCCCGGCGAAATGGATTTTTTCTGCTGAGCGAGCGTGATTCGGTTGGCGTCCTTTGATTGCGCTCCCGCGCCCCCGCAAAGGGCGGCAAGCAGGAGGGCGGCGCATGCGAGTTTCCAGGCCCTGTGATCGGGCATCGGCTTCCTCCCTGCGAGTCTCCGGCACACACCCCACTGTGTCCCGGATCGGGCGGTGCGGCTATCACCTGCGGTCGCGGTAGGGCGTCGCTTCGCCGGGAGTGGAAGTCCTGCGGTCGTCCCCGTATTATGGGCTTCCGGCCCCGACTCCGTCTTGGCGTCCATGCAAGGCCCCAACCTGGGTTCAACCAATGAAGCTCGTCCTGCCGTTCTGGCAACGCCTTCTGATTACCGTTCTGGTGATGCTCGCGGCCAGCTATCTCGCGGGCCTCGCCTGCGAGAGGCTGTTGGGCTTTCCGCTGCCGAGCTACGCCGGGGGCGTGGTCGGCGGTCTGGCGGCGCTTCCCATTTGGGATTTACTCAAGCGCATCAGACCGTCGGGCGGCGCATAGCCGCCTGGCCCGCCGTGACCGCCTTGTGCCCGCCGCCGCCGATCAAGCACACGATCCGGCGTCTCGCCGCCCTTCTCGGCGTGGCCGCGGCGCTGATCGCCGCCGCGCCCGGGTCTCGGGCGGCGGCGCGGTGCGCCCAGATCGGCCGCGGCGAGGTCTCCGCCGTGGTGATCTGTCCGCCGGGTCTGGACCGGGCCGCGTGGCGGGAGGCGGGCAAGACCGCCTGCGCCGCTCGCGGCTCCTGTCATGCCTGGATTTGGGACGACCCGCGGCGGGCGCCCAAGCGGCCGATCACCCGCGCCAATCCGATGACCGACGAGGAGTTCGAGAGCGCCGTCGCCCTTTGGGTCGACTACGTCGATACGCTCTATGTCTGCGACGGCACCCATTGTTGAGCGCGGTTGGGGGGAGCGGTGCGGCGGCGAAAATTATTTTTTTCCGGCCATCTTGCCGGTAGCCCGGCCCCCCACTAATTGACCGGCACCGCGCCTCGAGACAGGCGCGCATTTCCCTTTCCTGGGTTCCGATATCATGACGCACTCCCTTTCTTCCGGCTCGCCGCGCCTGCGTGCCTCGGCCGCGGGCGCATCCCTCCTGCTTCTGCTGCAGGCGCTTGGCGTCGACGTCATCCTGCTGGTCACCTTCCTCGCCCTGACCCTCGGCCTCCTGCTCGCCGTCGCCAGCCTGCTGCGCTGGCCCGGCGCCCTGGTGGCGCCCGCGGTCGTCGCCGATCTCGCCGCCGCCATCTGGCTGGCGCTATGGGTCCACATGCGCGCCCTCTATGTCGGCCGCGCCCTCGCCCGCGGCGACGAGCCCGGCCCCCCGGTTTTCCGCGTCTGGACGCCGTGGCGCGTCCGCTGATCGGCCTCGCCCGGGAACCGCGGGCTAGAGTCGGGTGTTGGTATCTGCTAGCCCCATGGATGCCGTCGGGAGACCGGTTGCTTGAACGATCGACCTGAAACGTCCCAAGACGCGGCCTTCGGAGATGCCGCCGCCCAGCCCGGTGCCGGGGTGGGCGCCCTCGCCTTCGGCTCGCTCGGCGTCGTCTATGGCGACATCGGCACCAGCCCCATTTACGCCATTCGCGAAGCCGTTGGCGTCGCCGCCGGCCATGGCGTCGCGGTTCCCGAGGCGGTCATGGGCGTGCTGTCGATGATCCTGTGGTCGCTGATTCTGATCGTCACCGGCAAATACGTGCTAATCCTGCTGCGCCTCGACAACCGCGGCGAGGGCGGGCCGTTCGCCTTGATGGCGCTGGCCCGCTCGGCCTTCAGGCGCGGCGGCGTCACCGTCGTCATTCTGGGCGTGGCCGGGGCGTCGCTGTTCTACGGCGACGCGATCCTCACCCCCGCCATTTCCGTGCTCTCGGCGATCGAGGGCCTGCAATTGACCCAGCCCCAACTGGGCCCCTTCGTTCCGGCCATCAGCATCGGCGTGCTGGTGGCCTTGTTTGCGCTCCAGGCCCGCGGCACCGACCGCGTGGCCCGCTACTTCGCGCCTGCCGTGGCCGTCTGGTTCCTCGTTCTCGCCGCCACGGGCCTCGTCCAGATCGCCGGTAATCCCAGCGTCCTGCTCGCGGTCAACCCCGCGCATGCCTTTGTCTTCGTGGTCCACAACCCTTCGGTCGCCCTGGCGGTGCTGGGCCTCGTCTTTCTGGTCGTCACCGGCGCCGAGGCGCTTTACGCCGATCTCGGCCATTTCGGCCGCCCGGCGATTCAAACGGCCTGGCTCGCGGTCGTTTTCCCCGCGCTGGTAATGAATTATCTCGGCCAGGGCGCGTTGTTGCTCAGCCATCCCGCGGCCCTCGATCACCCCTTTTTCCGCATGTTTCCCGATTGGGCGCTGGTGCCCGCTATAGCGCTGACGACGCTCGCCACCGTGATCGCCAGCCAGGCCGTGATCTCGGGCGCCTTCTCGCTCACCCAACAGGCCATCCAGTTGCGTCTGCTCCCCCGCTTCAACATCCGCCACACCTCCGCGCTGGTACCGGGGCAGATCTATCTCGGCCGCATCAACCTCATCCTGCTGCTGTCGACCGTACTGGTCGTCGCCATTTTTCCCAGCTCCTCGGCCCTCGCCTCCGCCTATGGTCTCTCGATCTCCGGGATCATGGTGGTCACCTCGTTGCTCGCGATATTGGTTGTCTGGAAACTGTGGGGATGGCGGTTGTGGTTGGCGCTGGCCCTTTTGCTTCCCTTCCTGGCGCTTGAACTGGCCTTTCTCACCGCCAACTCGCTCAAGCTCTTCGACGGCGGCTGGTTTCCTCTCGTCATCGCCGGCGCCGTCTACGCGGCCATGCTCACCTGGAAGCAGGGCACCGAGATCCTGCGCCAGTCGACCCGCAACAAGGCCACCGAGCTCGACTGGCTGCTGGACCATCTGCCGCGCGACGGGATGCGTCAGGTGCCGGGGACGGCGGTTTTCCTCACTCCCGACCCCGACCGCGCGCCGGCTTCGCTGATGCACAACATGAAGCACAATCACGTGCTGCACGAACGCAACGTCATCCTGAGCTTGGAGACAGAGGACTCGCCCCGGGTCGACGACAACGACAAGATCGTCATCGAGCAGCTCCCCGGCCCCTTCGTGCTGATCATCGCCAAGTTCGGTTTCATGGAGCAGCCGTCGATTCCGAAGATCTTCCGGCTGTGCGCCGCGCGCGGC
>CAYVYD010000035.1:0-10071 GCA_964454415.1 uncultured Hyphomicrobiaceae bacterium
GCTCCTTGACCGAGTGTTGGGTCGGCTTGGTCTTGAGCTCGCCGGCGCTGCCGATGAAGGGAATGAGCGTCAGGTGGATGAATACCGAGTGCAGCGGCGGCAACTCGTTGCCCAATTGCCGGATCGCCTCGAAAAAGGGCAGGCCCTCGATGTCGCCGACGGTGCCGCCGATCTCGCAAAGCACGAAATCGACGTCCTTGTTGTCGGCAAGAACGAACTCCTTGATCGCGTCGGTGACGTGGGGAATTACCTGCACCGTGCCGCCCAGATAATCGCCGCGGCGCTCCTTGGTGAGGATGGTCTGGTAGATCCGCCCGGTGGTGACGTTGTCGCTCTGACTGCAGGGCACGCCGGTGAACCGCTCGTAATGGCCGAGGTCGAGATCGGTCTCGGCGCCGTCGTCGGTGACGAACACCTCGCCGTGCTGGTAGGGGCTCATGGTGCCCGGATCGACATTGAGATATGGATCGAGCTTGCGCAGCCGGACCTTATATCCGCGCGCCTGCAGCAGCGCGCCGAGCGCTGCCGATGCGAGCCCCTTGCCGAGGGAGGAAACCACGCCGCCGGTGATGAAGATGTACCGCGCCATGGGCCTGCAGAATACACATGGTTGGCATTGATTCGAAGCCGAAAGGTGCGCGCGTCCCCGAAAAAATTCACGGCCCCTGGCGCGCCGCCGCAAAGCCGCCGCCCCGCGGCGCGCTCGGCGCTATTGGGAGGGTGGAACCTGGGGTCCTGAGGGAAGTCCCGGGATCAGCGGCGGAATGTCCTGGGTCTGGTTCTGTCCGTTTTGAGCCGGGGACTGGCTACCTTCGAGGATCGAGGTGGGCGCCGTAGACTGGCGCGCCAGGAGGGTGAGCAGAATGCTGGTGCAGAAGAACCCCGCCGCCAGAAACGCCGTGACGCGCGTCAACAGGTTGGCGGTGCCGCGTCCGGTCATGAAGCCGCCGCCACCGCCGCCGCCAATGCCGAGTGCGCCGCCTTCGGAGCGCTGCAGCAGCACGATCGCCACGAGCGCGGCGGCAATCAGCAAATGTATCACGAGAACGACGGTGATCATGGTCCGATCAATCGGTTGTCGAGGTGGGGCTTTTAACCGATCGCGCGCCGTTTGACCAGCGCCGCCGCCGCGACGCGCGGTCCGCCCGCGCCGCTCAATAGGACGGCCCGTAAATGCCAAAGGAATACCAGTCGGCTCGCTTCTTCTTCGGCGTCCGCCGGCGCGCTTGCGAGGGCGGCTTCGCCGCGGCCTTCTCGGTCTTCTCCGCCGCCGGCACCCCGGCGCTCATCGCCAGATCCTCTTGCGTCAGGTCGCGAACCGAATAGGTGAGCGGCTGCACGGTCTGCGACGCCTGGACGAGTCCCGAGGGCGGCGCCTCGAGCGCGCCGCTCGCATCGCCATTCGAGCCGCCGCCGCTACGCTGTTTCTTGGGCCGCGGCTTGACGTCGTTGGGCGCCAGCGGATCGGCGTCCTGATAACCGTGCAGCGAATCACGGATCGCCTCCAGATCGAGCTCGGCCGGCTGTTGCGGCTGGGGCAACCGGGGCAACGGGTTCCGCGAGGGAAGCGGCAGTGGCTGCGGCGGCCTGGCGACCGTCTTGGTAACCTTCTTGGCCGGTGGCAGAAGCATTTTTTGACCGGGGAAACATCTGAACTTAATGTGATCCTGCAGCATCAGATAACGCTGGATGCGGCCGAGCTCTTCTTCGGAGAGGTTCACCTTGGCCCATTCGGGCCCGTTCTTCATGGTCCGCTCGACGCCCTGTTTGCGCAGCGCGGCTTGCTCGGTCTTGAGCACCTTGCAGGTCTCTACGCCCAGCGGCCGCGTGGCCGCGTGCGGCGCCGCGATCACCATAAGGGCAGAGAATAGGACCGTCCCCCGCCGCCATGACCCTGCTGAATTCATTCCCTGCCTACTCTGACATATGCGCGAGCGAACGTGCGGCCTTTGGCCGAGTCCGGGGCCGCGAATTTCCGCAGCAAAGCGCGTCAACGCTATCCCAATCGCCGCCATTTGCCATCAGCTTTTTCAGTGCCCCGCAACGGTCTTCAGCGCTTCTCGTAGACGCTCAGTATCTCGAAGAAATCCTGCGCCTTGAGGCTCGCGCCACCAACCAGCGCGCCGTTGACGTCGGGGATCGCCATCAATTCGGCGGCGTTGGAGCCCTTCACCGACCCGCCATAGAGAATACGAACGGCCTGGCCGTTATCGTCTTCCATGCAATCGCCGAGCGTCGAGCGGATCGCGGCGTGGACCTCGGCGATATCGTCCGGCGTCGGCGTCAGCCCGGTGCCTATCGCCCAAACCGGCTCGTAGGCGACGATCGTGTCGGCCGCATTCGCCTGGGGCGGAAGCGAGCCCCTCAACTGGCCGGTGACGACGTCCAGGGTCCTGCCCGAGCGGCGCTCCTGCTCGGTCTCGCCAACGCAAACGATCGAAACCAGGCCGGCCCGGTGGGCGGCCCGCGCCTTCAACCTGATCACGGCGTCGCTTTCGCCATGGTCGGCGCGGCGCTCGGAATGGCCGACGATCACCGCCACGGCGCCGGCGTCGGCCAGCATCTCGGGAGAGATATCGCCGGTATGGGCGCCGGAAGCCTCGGTGTGACAATCCTGCGCGCCGACCCCGACCGGCGTGCCGACGAGCCGCTGGGCGGTAGCGGCTGTCAGGGTCGCGGGCGGACAGACCATGATGTCCAGATCGAGCTCGGCCGCCGCCACCTGCTCGCGCAACGCGTCGATCTCGCCGAGCGAGGCGCGCAGGCCGTTCATTTTCCAATTGCCCGCCACGAATGGCCTGATTTCCGTCATTGCCCCCACTATCCTTTCGCTGTTCCCTGCCGCCGACCCTTTCCGCCGCCGAACGTTACCGTTCGACATACGCCCCCGGCTCCTCATGCTGGGCGGCGGGACGCGAAATCAATGCCTTCGTGATTGCGACCACGCGATAACGGCAAACGGCAATGGATGTGCCTCCGCGCAATCGGCAGGTCGGCTTGCCGCGCGCGGAGCGGATTCATATCATTCCACCATCATGCCGAGTTTGTGAGCCTCGACAATGACAAGATCGGCTATAACGATCGGCTCACGATACAACGTCACGCCGATGGGTTGAACACGCTATGTTAGAGACGCTGCGAAAAGGCACCGCCTCCTGGATCGCCAAGATCTTCATCGCCGTTCTGGTTCTGAGCTTCGGCATTTGGGGCATCGCCGACATCTTCCGCGGCTATGGCAGCCAGTCCCTTGCCGAGGTGGGCGACGTCGAGATCGATCCGCAGGATTACCAGTTCGCCCTGCAGGCCGAGATGCGGCGGATGAGCCAGCAAATTGGGCGGCAGATGACGATGGAGGACGCGCGCAGCACAGGCCTCGACCGACAGGTGTTGTTCCGGCTGATCGGCGACGCCGCGCTCGACTCCCACGGCAGCGATCTGGGTCTCGGCATCAGCGAGAAGGCATTGGCCGAACGTATCATGAGCGAGCCCGCCTTTCGCGGCCCCTCCGGCGCCTTCGACCGGCAGTATTTCCTGCAGATCTTGCGGGCCAGCGGCCTCACCGAGCAGTCCTATATCGCCCGCCAGCACAAGGCCAGCATCCGCCGCCAGCTGTTACGGACCCTGACCGAGAACTCGGCCGTGCCCGACACCATGGTGAACGCCATCAACGAATTCGAGAACGAGGCGCGCACGGTGCGCTACATCATCGTGCCGGCGGCCAAGGCGGGCGAGGTCGGCGAGCCCAGCGAACAGGATCTGAAGACCTATTACGAGAGCCACAAGCAGTCCTACAGGACGCCCGAGCTGCGCGAGCTGGGCCTGCTGGTGGTCGAGCCGGAGGCCCTGGCCAAGTCGATCACTATCGGCGAGGACGAGATCAAGGCCTATTACGAGGCCAACAAGGATTCGTACATCAAGCCCGAGAAGCGCCTCGTGCAGCAAATCCCGTTTCCCGACAAGGCGACCGCCGAGGCGGCCTACCGCAAACTACAGGACGGCACCGATTATATGGCGCTGGCGATCGAGCAGGGTCTGAGCGAGCGCGACATCGATCTGGGGGTGGTGGCGAAGAGGGATTTGATCGACCCCGCCATCGCCAAAGCCGCCTTCTCCCTTAAGAAAGGGACCTTTAGTGCGCCTGTGGTGGGACGGCTCGCGACGGCGATCGTGCGCGTCACCGAGATCGAGCCCGCGGTCGAGACCCCCTTCGCGCAAGCCAAGGAGGGCATCGGCAAACAGTTGGCCCACGAGCGCGCGCTCAACGACATTCTGGATATGCACGACCGCATCGAAGACGAGCGCGCGGCCGGCAACACGCTCCAGGAGATCGCCGACAAGCTCGATCTGTCCTATCGCAAGAGCGAGCCGGTCGACGCGCACGGGACCGGCGGCACGGGCACCCCGATCGCCGATCTGCCGGCCAGGGACGCGCTGCTCGACGCCGCCTTCGAGGGCGATGTGGGGGTTGAAATCGACCCCGTCGAGACCGAGTCCCAGGGGTTCGCGTGGGTCGACGTGCTCAAGGTGACGCCCGAGCGGATCAAGCCGCTCGAGGAAGTTCGCGACGAAGTCGCCGCCGAGTGGCGCAAACGGCAAGTCGGCAGGCGGCTCTCCGACTTCACCAAGACCCTGCTCGACCGCCTGAAGTCCGGGGAGACCCTCGACGCGGTGGCGAAGAGCCTGCAGCTCAAGGACGAGCAGGCTGCGCCGGTGAAGCGGACAAGCCCGGGCAAGGAGCTTCCCCAGGCGGCGGTCGCCCAAGCCTTCGTGCTCGCTCAGGGCGAGGCCGGCTCGGCGGCCTCTCCCGACGGTAAATCGCGCCTGGTCTTCGAGGTGGTGAAGATCGCCTCGCCGCCGCCGTTGACCGGCGCGGCCAAGGCCAATCTGGAGAAGCGCGTGGACGCGGTGCTGGCCGACGACTACTTCTCGCAATATCTGACCGGGCTGCGCGACAGCTACGGCGTGGCCATCAACAACGCCCTGGTGGACCAGGTCACCGGGCGCGCCGCCGGGCGCTGAGCGTCCGGTCGATCATGGCACTCCTCACCCAGCGGCCCGGACGAAGCCATATGGAACCGATCCTCGAGAGCTTCCGCGCCCGCTACGAGGCGGGCGAGCCGCAGGTGGTCTGGACGCGCACCATCGCCGATCTGGAGACGCCGGTATCAGCGATGGTCAAGCTCGGGGCCGGGCGGGCGAACAGTTTTCTGCTGGAATCGGTCGAAGGCGGCGCCAATCGCGGACGGTATTCGATCATCGGCTGTGATCCGGATCTGGTTTGGCGCGCCAATGGGGGTATATCGGAGATCAACCGCCGGCCGCGCCGCGAGGGGGATCATTTCGAGCCTTGCGTGGGCGATCCGCTCGCCTCGCTGCGCGCCGTTCTCGCCGAGTCGCGCATCGACTTGCCCGAGACCCTTCCGCCGATGGCGGCGGGCGTGTTCGGCTATATGGGCTACGACATGGTGCGGCTGATCGAGGATTTGCCGAATGAGCGACCCGACGCGTTGGGCGTGCCCGACGGCATCATGATCCGGCCGACGATCATGGTGATCTTCGATTCGGTGAAGGACGAGATCACGCTGGTGACCCCCGTCCGCCCCCGGCGCGGCATCGACGCCGAGACCGCCTATCTCGAGGCCGAGGACCGGCTTCAGGCCACCATCGACGCGCTCGACGCGCCGCTGCCGCACGACTTCGACGCCGCAACGGGCCAGGTGGCCCAGCCCGAGCCCGTCTCCAACACGGCGCCCGAGGACTACATGGCCATGGTGCAGCGCGCGAAGGACTACATCGCCGCCGGCGACATCTTCCAAGTGGTGTTGAGCCAGCGCTTCTCGGCCCCCTTCACGCTCCCCTCCTTCGCGCTCTACCGCGCCCTGCGCCGGGTGAACCCCTCCCCTTTCCTCTACTATCTGCAGTTCGACGGCTTCGCGGTGGTCGGCTCCAGCCCCGAGATCCTGGTGCGGGTGCGCGACGGCGTTGTCACCATCCGCCCCATCGCCGGGACCAGGTCGCGTGGCGCCTCGCGCGAGGAGGACCGCGCGCTGGCAAAGGAGCTTCTGGCCGATCAGAAGGAGCGCGCCGAGCATCTGATGCTGCTCGATCTGGGGCGCAACGACGTCGGCCGCGTCGCCGAGATCGGCAGCGTGCGGGTCACCGACTCCTTCTTCATCGAATATTACAGCCACGTGATGCACATCGTCTCCAACGTCACCGGCCGGCTGGACGAGAGCCACGACGCCATCGACGCGCTGATGGCCGGCTTCCCGGCGGGCACGCTCTCGGGCGCGCCCAAGGTCCGCGCCATGGAGATCATCGACGAGCTCGAGCGTGACAAACGTGGCCCCTATGCCGGTTGCGTCGGCTATTTCTCGGCCAATGGCGAGATGGACAGCTGCATCGTTCTGCGCACCTCGCTGATCAAGGACGGCGTCATGCACGTCCAGGCGGGCGCGGGGATCGTCGCCGACTCGGTGCCCGAGAACGAGCAGGCCGAATGCATCAACAAGGCCGCCGCCCTGTTTCGCGCAGCCGAGGAAGCGGTGCGGTTCGCGATCCGGGCGAAGCGTCCGAGCTGAAACCAATTCGACGGGCCACGCGCCGATGCCGACGCTTCTGCTGCTGCGCCACGCAAAGTCGGACTGGTCGAAGCCCAGATTGCGTGATTTCGAGCGGCCGCTGGCGCCGCGCGGCGAGCGCGCCGCGGCGCGGGTCGGCGGCTTCATCGCCGAAAACCACCTGGCGCCGGACCTGGTGCTGTGCTCGCCCGCCAAGCGCGCCCACGTGACGCTCGCCCTCGTCCTCGGCAAGCTAGAGAGTAAGCCCGAGATCCGCTTTGCCGACGGCCTCTACATGGCCGGTCCCGCCACCATGATGACGCTGCTGACGGAACTGGAGGGGAAGCCCGAGCGGGTGATGATGGTCGGCCACAATCCCGGGTTCCAGGCCTTCGCGCTGATGGTGTGCGGCGGCGGCGGCGAGGAGGATCTGGCGGCGCTCGCCCGCAAGTTTCCGACCGCGGCGCTGGCCGTGATCGATTTCGACGGTCAATGGAAGGACATCGGCGCGGGCCGGGGGCGGCTGCGGCTGTTCGCCACGCCGCGCGCGCTGAAGGAGGCCTCCCCCTCTTGACGCTCGCCCCGCATCGGGGCTTATGGGCTCCATGACCCTGACCCTGATCGATAACTACGACAGCTTCACCTACAACCTCGTCCATTATCTTGGCGAGCTCGGCGCCCAATGCCGCGTCTACCGCAACGACAAGGTGAGCGTGGAGGAGGTGATGGCCGAGGGGCCCCGCGCGATCGTCATCTCGCCCGGTCCCTGCGACCCCGAAAGGGCGGGAATCTGCCTCGATCTGATCGCCGCGGCGGGGCCGACCACGCCGATCCTTGGCGTCTGCCTCGGCCACCAGGCGATCGGCCAGGCCTATGGCGGGAGCGTCGTGCGCGCGCCCGAACTGATGCACGGCAAGCTCTCGACCGTGCGCAATCGGGGTAAAGGGGTCTTCAAGGGCCTGCCCGAGCGGTTCGCGGCGACGCGCTATCACTCGCTCGTCGTCGAGCGCGAAAACCTGCCCGCGTCCCTCGAGATCACGGCAGAGACCGAGGACGGCATCATCATGGGGCTGCAGCACGAGAGCCATCCCGTCCACGGCGTGCAATTCCACCCCGAGAGCATCGCCTCGGCGCACGGCCACGCGATCCTCGCCAATTTCCTCGACCTCGCCGGCATCACCCACCAACCGGCCGCGCCCCTCGATGAAGCCGCGGCCGTTCTTGGATCTTTCTCATGACGGGATTTCAGGAGTTCGTCGCCAAGGTCGCCGACGGCGGCGCGCTCGATCAATCCGCAGCCGCTCGTGCCTTCGACCTGATCATGTCGGGAGCGGCAACCGAGGCACAAATGGGCGCCTTCCTGATGGCGCTGCGGTTGCGCGGCGAGACGGTCGAGGAAATCACCGGCGCGGCGAGGGCGATGCGGGCCAAGGTTATCCCCGTCTCGGCACCGGACGAGGCGGTGGACACCTGTGGCACCGGCGGCGACGCCAAGGGGACCTTCAACATATCGACCGGCGCCGCCTTCGCCACCGCGGGCGCTGGCCTCGTCGTCGCTAAGGCCGGCAACCGGTCGATCTCTTCCAAGTCGGGCTCAGCGGATGTGCTCGAGGCGCTCGGCGTCAATCTCGAGATCTCGCCGGATCGGGCGGCTGCCTGTATCAAAGAGGCCGGCATCGGCTTCCTGTTCGCGCCGCTGCACCACGCGGCGATGAAGCACGTCGCGCCGGTGCGCCGCGAGCTCGGCCTGCGCACCATCTTCAACCTGCTGGGGCCGCTCTCCAATCCGGCCGGTACCAAGCGTCAGGTAATCGGCGTCTTTGCCAAGAAATGGACCCTGCCGCTGGCCCGGGTCCTGCGCAATCTGGGATCGGAGCACGTCTGGGTGGTCCACGGCGCCGACGGCCTGGACGAGCTGACCACGACGGGAGTGAGCCAGGTGGCCGAGTTGAAGGCGGGCGAGGTGCGCGAATTCGAGGTGACGCCCGAGGACGCCGGGATCGAGCGGGCGCGGCTGGCCGATCTGGCCGGCGGCGATGCCGCCGCCAACGCGCAGGCCATTCGCGGCCTGCTGGCGGGCGAGAAAACACCATTTCGCGACGCCGTTGTCCTCAACGCGGCGGCCGCATTGATCGTCGGCGGAAAAGCGCCGACACTGCGCGAAGCGGCAGGGCTCGCGGCGCAGGCGCTCGACAGCGGCGCGGCGGCCGAGCGGCTGGAGAAGCTGATCGCCGTCTCCAACGACCGGCGGTAGGCTCGAGAGGACAACCATGGCTCAGATCCTCGACCGGATAACCGCCTATAAGCGCGCCGAGATCGAGGCCGCCAAGGCCGCCTGTTCGCCCGTGGAGGTGACCGAGCGCGCGCGCCAAGCGGGCGCCGTGCGCGGCTTCGCGCAGGCGCTGCGGTCGCGCATTGAGGCGGGCGGCGCGGCGCTCATCGCCGAGATCAAGAAGGCAAGTCCCTCCAGGGGGCTGATCCGGGAGGACTTCGATCCGCCGGCGCTCGCCAGGGCCTATGAAGCGGGCGGCGCGGCCTGCCTCTCGGTGCTCACCGACGCCCCCTCCTTCCAGGGGCGGGCGGAGGATTTGATCGCCGCCCGGAGCGCGGTCGCGCTCCCGGTGCTGCGCAAGGATTTCATGCTGGACCCCTACCAGGTCGCCGAGGCGCGCGCCTGGGGCGCCGACTGCATCCTCGTCATCATGGCGGCGGTGAGCGACGGCGAGGCCCGCGGCTTGATCGAGGCGGCCGGCCGCTGGTCCATGGACGCCCTCATCGAGGTTCATGACGAGCGCGAGCTCGACCGCGCGCTTGGCCTCGACGCGGGGCTCATCGGCATCAACAACCGGGATCTCAAGACCTTCGAGACCACGCTCGCCACCACCGAGCGCCTGGCGCCGCGCGTCCCCCGGGACCGGCTGGTGGTGAGCGAAAGCGGCATCTTCACCGCGAACGACGTCGCCCGCCTGGAGCGCGCCGGCGTTCATGCCTTCCTGGTCGGCGAAAGCCTGATGCGCCAGGCCGACGTGGAGCGAGCGGTCTTCGACCTGCTCGCCCGGCAAGCCCGGCAGGCCGCCCAATGAGCAAGCCCAAGCTCAGCCATTTGGACGACAAGGGCGCCGCCCGCATGGTGGACGTCTCGGGCAAGCCCGCGACCGCGCGCGAGGCGGTGGCCGAGGGCTTCGTGGCGATGGCGCCCGAGACGCTCAAGATCGCGCTCCAGGGCGAGGCCAAGAAGGGCGACGTGCTGGGAACCGCGCGCATCGCCGGCATCATGGCCGCCAAGCACACCCATGAGCTGGTGCCGCTGTGCCACCCCCTGGCGCTTTCCCAGGTGACGGTAGATTTCACGCCGGCCGCGACGCCTCCCGGCATCCGGGTCGAGGCCCGGGTCAAGGTGACCGGCCAGACCGGCGTTGAAATGGAGGCGCTGACGGCGGTGAGCGTTGCCTGTCTCACCATCTACGACATGCTGAAGGCGGTCGACCGCGCCATGTCCTTTTCGGGCATC
>CAYVYD010000035.1:10171-13752 GCA_964454415.1 uncultured Hyphomicrobiaceae bacterium
CCCGCCGGACGGCGGATGAGCGCCCGCGACGTGGCGCTCGCGGTCTCCATGAACAATGTCGAGGCCTGGGTGCGGCGCAAGCCGCGCGTCGCCATCATCTCCACGGGCGACGAGCTGGTTCCACCCGGGGCGACACCCAAGCCCGACCAGATCATCTCATCCAATTCCTACGGCATCGCCGCGATGGTCGAGGGCGCGGGCGGCGAGGCGGCGCTTACCGGCATCGCCCGGGACACGCTCGCGAGCCTGGGCGAGATGATCGAGCGCGCCCGCGACGCCGACATCCTGGTGACCATCGGCGGCGCCTCGGTGGGCGAGCACGATCTGGTGCGCCAGGCGCTGGAAGCCCACGGCATGGCGCTCGATTTCTGGAAGATCGCCATGCGCCCCGGCAAACCGCTGATGTTCGGCCAGATGGCGGGTCAACGGGTACTGGGGGTTCCGGGGAATTCGGTCTCCGCCCTGCTCTGCGCCCGGCTCTTCCTGGTGCCGATGATCCGCCGCCTGCTGGGGCAATCCGACGCCGCCGCAGCGGCGCTCACCGGCGAGCTCGCCTGCGGTCTCGAGGCCAACGGCCCGCGGGAGCACTACATGCGGGCCACCTGGGAACGGCGCGAAGGCGCCCTCCCCCTGGTGACGCCGGTCGCAGATCAGGACAGCTCGCTGCTGTCGCTGCTGGCCAAGGCCGATTGCCTGATCATCCGCCCGCCGCACGCGCCTGAAGCGGCCAGGGGCGAGCGCGTGGCGCTGATGGCATTGGATTTCTAGGGCTTCCGGCGCGGCAGTCCCCCAAAAATCGCATTCTCCCCCTTGCGGAACACAACTAGAACATGTATAGATGTTCATGATTTGTCCATATGTTGTGGCTAAGGGTGCGGGCGCGGGTTGACCATCGTCGCCGATGGCAAGCCGATCGGATTAGCAATTTTGGGGGCCTCTATGCTGACGCCAAAGCAAAAAGAACTGCTGATGTTCATCTACGAACGCGTGAAGGAATCCGGCGTTCCGCCGTCGTTCGATGAGATGAAGGAGGCACTCGATCTCAAGTCGAAGTCGGGCATTCACCGCCTGATCACGGCGCTCGAGGAACGCGGGTTCATCCGCCGGCTGCCGCATCGGGCCCGCGCGCTCGAAATCCTCAAACTTCCCGAATCGATGTCCCACGGGCTCGCGGCGGGACGTGGCGGCAGCGGGTTCACGCCGAGCGTGATCGAGGGCAATCTCGGCCGCAGACGCTCCACCGAGGGGGGCGAGGGCGCGACTCAATCGGTAGCCGTGCCGGTGATGGGCCGGATCGCCGCCGGCGTGCCGATCGAAGCCATCCAGACCCGCAGCCATACGATAGACGTGCCGCCGGAGCTGCTGACCAAGGGCGAGCATTTCGCCCTCGAGGTCAAAGGCGATTCGATGATCGAGGCCGGCATCTTCGAAGGCGATACGATCATCGTCAGACGCTCGGATACAGCCGACAACGGCGACATCGTGGTGGCGTTGATCGACGAGGAGGAAGCGACTCTGAAGCGGTTCCGCCGCCGCGGCCATTCGATCGCGCTGGAAGCGGCCAATCCGGCTTACGAAACGCGCATTTTCGGGCCCGACCGGGTGCGCGTTCAGGGCCGGCTGGTGGGGTTGATCCGCCGCTACTGAGGCGGCCGCGCACCTCTTTTCTTTTTCATCGGTTCAGTCGACCTCGGCGGCGTGCGCCCGTCCCGCCGTCTCCCGCTCTGCGGGAGACGGCGCCGGACGCACCCAGGGACGGTCGCCCCGCAGGCGTGCGGCCGTGAGCTTGCGGATCGAATCGCCTGAGAGAAACAGGGCGTGCGCGCCTTCTCTCGAGAGGTCGCCGCTGTCGACGATCACCCGGGCATTGGCGCACGGCCCCCGCACCGGGATTTGCGAGACCACCACGTCGGCGCGGGCGCACTCCTCGGCGATCGCCGCGGGGTGGCGGATAAAGGCCACCGTTAGCCCCTTGATCTCCGCGAGACAGGCTAGCTCGTCGCAGGCATAGAGATCGGCGCCGACGGCCGCTTCGGGTCGCGTCTCGTCGCCGTCGGCGAGCAGCCAATGCTCCAGCGCGTAGGTGTCGCCGGAACGGGACGGCACCCTGAGCCTGCCGTCGGAATGGCGGATGGCGATCTGCTCGCCGTCGCGGCCGATGAGGATGTCGGGGCGGACGCCCACGGTCGCCACGACCAGGCCGAGGGCGGCGACTACCAGGCCGAGCGCTCTCACGGGACCACGCCACAGGCCGAGCCACAGGCCACCGATACTCACCAGGACAAGCGCCGAGACCGGCATGGCGGCGAGGTGGATCACCGCGCCCTCCAGGCTTGAGGTCCAGGCTGCCACCGCGATCACGCGCTCGAGTCCGTGGCCCATCGCCGCCAGCGGCCATGCCTCCAGGCCGAAGGGCATGGCGAGCAGGCTCGCGAGCGCCATGGGCATCACCAGAATGCCGAAAATCGGCATGGCGAGGAGGTTGGCCAGCAGGCCGTATTGGGCGAGCGCGTGAAAATGATAGGCGGCGAAGGGCGCGACGGCGATGCTCGCGACCAGGGTGGTGAGCGCCACCGCGCCCATATAGCGCAAGGTCCCGTATCCCGCCCGCGCCCACAGCGCAGAGGGATAGGTTTTGAAGGCGCGGCGGGCGGAAGCCTCGTAGACGGCGACCAGCGCGACCACCGCGGCGAAGGACATCTGAAAGCTGACGTCGACCACGCTTTCGGGAAAGGCAGCGAGAATGAGGATCGCGGCGATCGCCACGTTGCGCAGCGTCAGCGCCGGGCGGTCGAGCAGAATGGCGGCGAACAAGATGGCGATCATTACGAAGGCGCGTTGGGTGGCGAGCGCCGCGCCGGAGAGGACGAGATAGAACGCGGCACCGCCAAGCGCCAGCAGGGCCGCCCATTTCTTGATCGGATAGACGAGGGCGAGGGACGGCACCGCCGCCAGCAACGCCCGCACCAGCCAGAACAGGGCGCCCGCGATCATCGCCATATGCATGCCGGAGATCGCCAGCACGTGAGCCAGTCCCGAATGGCGCAGGGCCTCGAGCGTGGAGGGCGCGATGGCGCCGCGTTCGCCGGTGACGAGCGCGGCGGCGAGCGCTCCCGTCTCGTTCGGCAAGGCGGCGCGGATGCGCCCGCCGATCGCCCGTCTCCACCGATCGACGCGGGTGGAGATCCTCAAGCGCAGGGGCATCGGCGGCGGATGCTCCAAAGCGGTCGGCGGTCCGAGGGCGTAGCCGACGGCGCCCAGCCCCGCGAACCACGCCTTGCGGGCGAAATCGAAACCGCCGGGCTCGACCGGCTCGGGCAACGGCAACAGCCGCGCGCGCATGACGACCGCTTCGCCGCTGAGGGGCGGCGGCGCCTTGGAGGTGACCGTGACGCGGACTCGCTCGGGCCGTCTTACCGCCGCCCTGGGGCCCCTGTCGATGACCGACAGCGTCAGCCGGTAGCGCGAGCCGGTGCGCAGCTCGGCGCGTTCGACCCACCCCTTCAGCGTGACCAGGCCGGTGGCACGCGACAGGGCGGGCGTCGCCAGCAGATGCGTGCGCAGCTTGGCGTCGGCAAAGC
>CAYVYD010000036.1:0-8231 GCA_964454415.1 uncultured Hyphomicrobiaceae bacterium
CCCGCCAGCATCAGGATATAGGCGACGTTGGGGTTGGTGATGATGGCGAGCAGCTCGGTGCGCCAGTCTGGCTCGATCGTCTCGAGCGCCAGCCCCTTGGTCTTCAATTCCAGCTCGCCGGTCGGGACCCTGACCTTGCGTCCGTCGATCTTGGTCAGCAGATCGCTCACGTCGTCGGCGACCAGGTCGATCACGTGCTTTTCCAGCGCCTCCTGGGCCGGCAGGCTGGCGGCCTCGCGCACCGCCTTTTCCGCCCACTCCACGTTGCGCCCGCGCATTTGGGCGAGGCCGCGGATATAGGCGATGGCGTCGCTCACCACCTTGTCCTCGATGGTGGGTTTGGACCGCGCCGCCTCGCCCTCCTTCTTGGCGTCCTTTTCCTTCTCGTCCTTGCCGCCCGTCGGCGTGGGGAAGCGGCCGCCGACCTGGATGGGGGTGGCGGCGCCCAGATTGGTGCCGGGCGCCATGGCGGCGACGTGGCAGGCATAGAGGATGTAGGTCCCCGCGCTCGCCGCGCGCGCGCCGCTCGGCGCAACGTAGCAGGCGACAGGAATGGTCGAGGAGAGAATGTCCTGAATGATCGCCCGCATCGAGGTGTCGAGCCCGCCCGGTGTGTCGATGCGGAGAACGACCAGCATCGCGCCGCGGTCGCGCGCCTTGGCAAGGCCGCGCGCGATATAATCGTTGGTGGCGGGGCCAACGGGCCCTTTGAGGTCGAGCAGGACCGCGCCCGCGCCCGATTGCCGCGGCTGCGCCAAGGCGGGAGCCAGCGCGGCCAGCAGGAGGAGAAGCGCGAGCGCGACCCGGCGCGGGGAGCGCGGCGCCGGGCCGGGCTTGGCTCGACCGGGCTGATATGAAAGTTTCTCGCGCATGTGAAGAGCCGCTATTGCCGCCTAGGGCGCCTCGATGGCGAACGAGGCGGCGCACGTTTTCGTGCGCCCTGCATTATGATGCATGAACCGCCGGGAATCCAATGAGGCCGCTTGGGCTTCCATGGGAGGTCCGATGATCAGACCTACGAAGAAGGGGCTGACCGCCGCGCGCAAGGTGGGCGGCGCCACGCTCGAAGCCGCGCTCGGCTATGCGGCGCGCGGCTGGTCGATCGTGCCGGTTGCGCCGCGCGCCAAACGGCCGATCGTGCGCTGGGAGCCGTTCCAGCACGAGGCGGCGGACGATGCTCAGATCGAGCGCTGGTTCGCCCGCTGGTCCGACGCCAACCTCGCCGTCGTGACCGGCGAGGTATCGGGCCTCGTCGTTCTCGATATCGATCCCAAGCATGGCGGCGAGGAGGCGCTCGCCGAGCTCCAGGCGCGGCACGGGCCGCTGCCCGTGAGCGTCGAGGCGATCACCGGCGGCGGCGGGCGGCACGTCTATTTCGCCCATCCGGGCCGCGAGGTGCGCAACCGGACGGGGCTCGCGCCCGGCATAGATCTGCGCGGCGATGGTGGCGTGATCGTGGTGCCGCCCTCGCTCCACCCCTCGGGCCGGCGCTACCGCTGGAAGCCGGGCCGCGCGCCGGACGAGATTCCCCTGGCGCCGCTCCCCGTGTGGCTCGAGCTCGACCGTTGGATGGGCGGCGACGCGTCCCGGGGCCAGCCGCTCGCCCATTGGCGGGCGCTGGCGCGCGCGGGCGTCGAGCAGGGCAGGCGCAACAGCACCATCGCCTCCTTCACCGGCCATCTGCTGTGGCACGGCGTCGACCCCGACGTGGTGATCGAGCTGATGCTCGCCTGGAACGCGCAGCGCTGCGAGCCGCCGCTCGGCGACGGCGAGGTGGTCGAGACGGTGCGGAGCATCGAGCGGACCCACCGGCGGCAGGCGGCGGCGGTCAAACCGGGGAAGGGGACCCCTTGACGCTGATCAACGCCCGCCCGCAACGGGTGGGACACAATCATCGAGCTTCAAGACCGGGAGGAACGCCGCCATGGATCCATCAATTCTCATCGCCCGAATCGCCGGACCGCTGTTCATGCTGGTCGCCATCGGCGTCTTCCTCAGCCGGGCCCATTACCGCGAGATGATGGGCGCTTTCCTGCAGAATCCGGCGCTCGTCTATCTCTCGGGCGTGCTCGCCTTCGTGATCGGCATCGGCATCGTCATGGTCCACAATCTGTGGGTGCTCGATTGGCGCCTCGCGGTCACGCTGATCGGCTGGCTGTCACTGATCAAGGGCATCGGGCGAATCGTCTTTCCCCGCGCCGCGCCCGCCATCGGCGCCAAGTTGCTGGCCAAGCCCGCCGCGCTCGACGTCTCCACCGCGCTGCTGCTGGTGGTCGGCTTCTACCTCACCGTCATGAGTGCGACGATATGAGCGTGTGGACGGGCGAGCTGATCTACCGGATGTGCAGCGCGCTCGCCAGCATCATCGGCCTTGCCGTGCCCGTAGTGGTGGTGCTGTGGCTCGTCGGGCGGGCGAGCGATCAGCAGGCCTCGGCGGTCGCCATCCTGGCGAGCTTCGCGGGCATCATCGTCTGGGCGGCGGGACGGGTCGCCTTGAACGCCGCCCGCCGCCGCGCCAAGCTCGACCGCTGACTCCCTTGCGGCCAAGCCCGGCTTCCCTCATCCGCGTTTGGCCACGGGCCCGAAGCGGATAAAGTGCCAGGGAAGTCGAATCTGGAGGCCGGCGGCGAGCGAGGCGGACGAAGCGATGCGCATTGGTGTGCCCAAGGAGATCAAGGTCCACGAATACCGGGTGGGCTTCACGCCGGCGAGCGCGCATGAGGCGATCGCCCACGGCCACGAGGTGATGGTCGAGACCAACGCCGCCGCCCATATGGGGCTCGCCGACGCCGACTACGCTCGCGCCGGTGCCAAGATCGCCGGCGGGTCCGAGGAGATCTTCGCCCAGGCCGACCTGATCGTGAAGGTCAAGGAGCCGCAGAGCCAAGAGCTCGAGATGCTGCGGGCGGGCCAGACGCTGTTCACCTATCTGCACCTCGCCGCCGACGCCGAACTGACGCGGCGCCTGCTGGCGACGGGCGTGACGGCGATCGCCTACGAGACCGTGACCGACCGGGCGGGCGGTCTGCCGCTCTTGGCCCCCATGAGCGAGGTTGCCGGCCGCATGGCGATCCAGGTGGGCGCGCACGCGCTCGAGATGGAGCAGGGCGGGCGCGGCGTGCTGCTCGCCGGTGCCGCCGGCGTTCCCGCCGGCAAGGTGTTGGTGCTGGGATGCGGGGTGGCGGGCAGCAACGCGGCGCGGATCGCGGTGGGCTGCGAGGCGCAGGTCACCGTCATCGACATCAACGTCGAGCGGCTCTACAAGCTGGACGAGCGCTACGGCGCCGCGCTCGATACCGCCTATTCGACGCGCCACGCGGTCACCGAGCACGTGCTAGAGGCCGATCTCGTCATCGGCGCCGTGCTGGTGCCGGGGGGTGCCGCGCCCAAGCTGATCACCGAGGAGATGGTGAAGCAGATGAAGCGGGGCTCGGTCATCGTCGACATCGCCATCGACCAGGGCGGCTGCGCGGAGACCTCGCGCCCCACCACCCACGACGCGCCGACCTTCGTCAAGCACGGCGTCGTCCACTATTGCGTCACCAACATGCCGGGCGCGGTGTCGCGGACCTCGACCTTCGCGCTCAACAACGCGACGCTTCCCTTCGTTCTGGAGATCGCCGACCGCGGCGCCGAGGCGGCGCTGCGCGCCAATCCGCATTTGCGGGCGGGCCTTAACGTTTATCAGGGCAAGATCACCCATGAGGCGGTGGCGCGGGCCGTGGGCGAGGCCTTCACCCCGGCCTCGAAGGCGTTGGGATAGAGGTGGCCTCCGGGCCTTGCATGGGATGAAAAACAGACCGCAACCGAGCAATGCCGCGCCGTCGGATCGCATCGTGACCGCCAAGGATCTGGATTACCTGGAGCGAAGGCTCGGCCGCATCCACGCCAAGCAGCGGCTCGGCATCGAGAAGGATCACGAGGCCCAGGTGTTCGGCCAGGGGCTCAACTTCTTCCACATCGAGAACTCGCGGGCCTCGGCGCTGGCGATCGAATGGACGTTGAAGCTTTCGGGCCTCTATTGGCGGGGCGAGAAGAACGCGCGGCGCGTCGTCGTCCGCCACAACGAGGTCCGCGCTGCGGCGCTGCCGCGGGCGTTTGCGGGCTTCTCGATCCTGCAGCTCTCGGACCTCCATATCGAGATGAGCGAGCGCGCCATGCTGCGCGTGGCGGAATTGCTCGGCACGATCGACTGCGACATCTGCGTGTTGACCGGCGACTATCGCGGGCAGACCTTCGGGCCCTTCGAGCGGGCGGTCGCGGGCGTCGGCGAGCTGGCGGGAGCGGTCGAATGCCCGGTCTACGGCGTGCTCGGGAACCACGATTCGATCCTGATGGTGCCGGGGCTCGAGCGCGCCGGCGTGCGGATGCTGCTGAACGAATCGGCGGCCATCGAGCGCGACGGCGCGCGGCTGCATCTGGCCGGCGTCGACGACCCCCATTTCTACCGCGCCGACAACATCGAGAAGGCGGCCGCCTCGATCCCCCAGGACGAGTTCTCGATCCTGCTGTCGCACACGCCCGAGATCTACCGGCAGGCGGCGCATGCGGATTTCGACCTGATGCTGACGGGCCATACCCATGGCGGGCAGATCTGCCTGCCGGGCGGCATCCCCATCACGCTCGATTCGGTTCTCCCCCGGCGGTTCGGCGCGGGAGCCTGGCGCCATCACGCCATGGCGGGCTACACCTCGGTCGGCGCGGGGACCTCGATCGTTCCGGTGCGCTTCAACTGCGCGCCGGAGATCACCCTTCACCGGCTCATGGCGCCCTGACGCTCAATAGGGCTGGCGGCGGATGTTGAGCCGGTAGAGCAGGCGGGAGAGCACGATCTCGCCGACGAAGAACGCCGCCACCGCGAGCGCCACGTCGAGCCCGCCCAACCCCATCAGAGGCACGGCCGCGAGTGCGGGGATCAGCGCCTCGGGGATCTGGTCGAGCAGGGTGGAGCGGCTGCTGGGAGCAAGCCCCAGCCGGCGCTTGGTGAAGCTCGAGGCGAGGTCGCCCGCCATGGAGAACGCGGCGATGGCGAGGCCCGTCCACCAGGCGAGCCCCAAGGGCGGCGCCAGCAGCGCGCCGGCGGCGAGCGCCACGACGATGCCGCGCACCGTCTTGGAGGCGCCGAGCAGCGGGCGCCCGTCGCGCCAGGTGAGGCCGCCGTCCAGCTGTGCGGCGAAGCGGGTGCCCAGCAGCCTGGCGGCGAAGATCGGCGTGGCGTTGGCGGCGGCGAGCAGCAGCAGCAGCTTGATGATTGCGAGCGCGTGCATGGGTTCCTTGGGCGGCCGGCGGTGGATCGCGACAGGATAGCCTCGCGCGGCGGTGCGGGCACGCTTGGCGTCGGGATTGGACTTCCCACCTTATGCGGTATTGATAGGAATTGCTGTTCGGCGGGCCGGGGAGGAAATCGGCACATGCAGATCGTCGCGATCGTGGCCTTGGCCATGCTGCTGGCCGTGGCGCTCCCGCTCGCCGCCATCCATTGGGGCTTCAGCGCGCCGCGGCTGATCGAGCGCGGGACGCCGGGCGATCTCGGGCTCGCCTTCGAGCAGGTGGAGCTGCGGAGCGCGCGGGGGAAGCGGCTGCACGGCTGGCTGCTGCCGGGCGAAGCCGCCGCTGGCGCGGTGGTGCTGATGCATGGCTGGGGCGGCAACGCGGAAATGATGCTGCCCCTGGCGCTGCCGCTCAAGCGGGCGGGGCTCCAAGTGCTGCTGCTGGATGCCCGCAACCACGGGCTGAGCGAGGCCGACAG
Organism: uncultured Hyphomicrobiaceae bacterium; assembly: GCA_964454415.1. Taxonomy (GTDB): domain Bacteria; phylum Pseudomonadota; class Alphaproteobacteria; order Rhizobiales; family Methyloligellaceae; genus JAJFHN01. Next base: position 5,750 of record CAYVYD010000036.1, read on the forward strand.
CTTCTCCTCGATGCCGCGCTTCGCCGAGGACGTCGAGGCGGCGGCCGATTGGCTCGAGAGGCGGCCCGGCGGGCCACCGTCCGCCGTCGCCCTCATCGGCCATTCGGTCGGCGGCGGCGCGGTGCTGCTGGCGGCCTCGCGGCGGCGCGACATCGCCGCGGTGATCTCGATCGGCGCCTTCGCCCATCCCGACTGGCTGATGCGCCGCCAGCTCACGCGTTTCCACATCCCCCGGCCGCTGACCGGTCTGATCCTGCGTTACGTGGAGTGGGTGATCGGGCATGCCTATGACGACATCGCGCCCATCAACACGCTCTGCCGGGTCGCCTGTCCGGTGCTCCTGGTCCACGGCCTCCAGGACACCGTCATCCCGGTCTCCGACCTCGAGGCGATCAAGCGCAACTGCGGCGGAGACCACACGCAAGTCCTCCTCGTCGAGGGCGCCGGGCACCAGTCGATCGAGGCGATCGAGCGGCATGGCCCGGACCTCGTCGCCTTTCTCGGCCGCGCCGGCGTGCGCGGGAGGGCGCAAAACGCCCACGGGGCGCCGGCCGGCCGGGCCGCCCCATCGCAGGCGTGAGCGCAGCGAATTGCAGCGATCAAAAATGGCGCACCCGACAGGATTCGAACCTGTGACCTCCGCCTTCGGAGGGCGGCGCTCTATCCAACTGAGCTACGGGTGCAGTGCCAATACGCTCGTTGCAACAGTTGCAACATATGTCGCCGGCGCGCGCGGGGCTACATCTGCATCAGTTCTGCCACTTGCAGTCTGCCGATGGCAAGATACGGGCACGCCTTGGCCATTTCGAGAGCGGCCGCCATGTCGGCCGCCTCGACGATCGAGTAGCCGATGAGCGGCGGCGCGCCGTCGGGCTCGGCGACGCCATCGGCGCTCACGAACCTGGAATCCTTGAGCGGCGTGCCCGGATTGACGGCGGCCTCGCCCAAGCCCTCGACCCAGGCCTGCCACTCGGCCTTGCCGGCCGCGGCCGCTTCCGGGCGCGCGTCCTGGCCGCCGAGATAGGCGATGATGAAGCGCGGCATTGGCAATTCTCCCGTTTCGGCGGCCCCTAATCACGACTGAATATAGACGATGTGGGTCTGGGTGAACTCATAGAGCCCGTGCTTGCCGTCGGTGCCGCCGATGCCCGATTTGCGCACGCCGGCGTGGAAGCCCTGGATCGCCTCGAAGTTCTCCCGGTTGATGTAGGTCTCGCCGAAATTGATCTCGCGGCAGGCGCGCATCGCCGTGTCGATGCTGCGCGTGTAGATCGCCGAGGTGAGGCCGTAGACCGTGTCGTTGGCGCGCTCGATCGCGGTGTCGAGGTCGTCGACCACGTTGACGGGGAGCACGGGGCCGAAGATCTCCTTGCGCATGATGTCCATCTCCTGCTCGCAATTGGCGAGCACCGTCGGCTCGTAATAGGCGCCGCTCCCCAGATCGGCGACGTGGCCGCCGGTCACCACTTCGGCGCCCGCGCCGACGGCGGAATCCACCAGCGTCTTCACCTTGGCGAGGCCGGCGGCGTTGATCAGCGGCCCCATCTCAATGGGCTCGTTGCCGAGCGGGTCGCCATATTTGGTCGCCTTCATGGCCTTGGCGAGCTTGGAGACGAACTCATCCGCCACCTTGCTTTCCACATAGACCCGCTCGGGCGCATTGCAGACTTGACCCGAGTTGAGCACGCGGCCATTGCGGATCGACTTGACGGCGAGGTCGATGTCGGCGTCGGCGACGACGATCGCCGGCGCCTTGCCGCCGAGCTCGAGGTTCACCTTGGTGATGTTCTTGGCCGCCGCCGCCATGATGGCCGAGCCCGTCTCGACGCTTCCGGTGAAGCTCACCATGCCGATATCGGGGTGTCCGGAGAGCGCGTCACCGGTGGTGGCGCCGCGGCCGTAGACGATGTTGACCACGCCCTTGGGAAGGTCGCTCTCGGCCAGGATCTCGGCGAACAGCGCCGCGTTGTTGGGGGTCTCCTCGCTCGGCTTGATGACGATGGTGTTGCCGGTGATCAGCGCCGGCGCCATCTTCCGAGCGATCAGGAAGAAGGGAAAGTTCCAGGGCAGGATGCCGGCGATCACGCCGATCGGCTGGCGGAACAGGAAAATCGTCTCACCCGCCCGGTCGCTGGGCACGATCTCGCCCTCGATGCGGCGCGCCCACTCGGCGTTGTAGTCGATGTAGTCGGCCGAGAACGGCACCTCGACGCGCGCCAAGTCCAGCGTCTTGCCCTGCTCCTCGGTGATGGCGCGGGCGATGGGCTCGGCCTTCTCGCGGATTTTGGCGGCGAGCCTGCGCAGATAGCCGGCGCGCTCGATGGGCGGCAGCTTGGCCCAGCCGCTCTGCGCCGCCTTGGCGGCGGCGACCGCTTGGCCGACGGCGCTCGCGGGCGAATCGGGGATCTCGGAAATCGCCGTTTCGCGCGCCGGGTTGAGCACCGCCACCATGTCGGCGCCGTTCGTCTCGACGAATTTGCCG
>CAYVYD010000036.1:8331-13744 GCA_964454415.1 uncultured Hyphomicrobiaceae bacterium
ACGATGTCGGGCTTCTCGAACATCAGGAAATGCCCGCCATCCGGCACGTATTCGATGGTGTAGTTGTTGTGCCACTGGGCGATCAGATCCGACCAGACCGACGGGATCACCGTGTCGCCCATGCCCCACAGGATGGTGTGGGGAACGTCGGAGATGGTGCGGTCGAGCGGCGTCCACAGCGCGCTGGTGAGCGAGAGATTCGCCCTATAGTAGTTGAAGCCGCCATGCACGTTGCCGGGCTTGCAGAAGTTGTCGGTGTAGATCTCCATCTCCTCGTCGGTCACCAGGTGCTTGTTGTAGGACCAGTGCGAGAGGAAGTGCTTGAAGTAGATCTTGGTCGCCTCGCGGCTCGAATCCACGAGCTCCACCGCCATGTCGAGCTGGTGGAACTGGGAGTACCAGGATTCCGGGAAATGCGGCACCGAGAGGTAGCGCAATTCGATGTCCGGCGGGATCGGGTCGATGATCATCGCCTTGATGGTCTTGTCTTTGTATTTGCGCACGAATTTGTGCATGACGATGGCTGAGTAGTCGTGGCCGACCATATAGGCCTTGTCGTGCCCCAGATGCTCGAGCAGCGCGGCGTGGTCGTCGGTGGTGCGGTCGAGGTGGTACTGGGAGAGGTCGTCGAGCGGCGGCTTCTCCGAATCGCCATAGCCCCGCATGTCGGGCGCGATCACGGTGAAGTCCTTGGCCAGCTTGTCGATGCACTTGTACCACTCCCACCAGAAGCCGGGCCAACCGTGCATGATGACGAGCGGCGGGCCGCTGCCTTCCATGACGTAGTGGATCTTGACGCCATTCACCTTGGCTTCGTGATGGCTGAACTCCTCTGGTCGTTTGACGGGCATTTCTCTTTCCTCCCTTTTTCAATTCAAAACAGGGCTCGGTCGCGGGAATTGCGCGGCCGGCCGGCCCGGTCATGGCGGGCTAGCCTCCCCGCCAGGCGCGCTCGGCCTCGTCCCAGGCCGCCAAGGGCTGCAGGTCGGGCACCCAGGCGAGTCCCGCCTTGGAATCGGACGAGACCGCCTCGCCGGTGACCGCGACGTCGACCAGCGCCGGCGCGTTGGCGAAGGCGCGCTTAAGAGCTTGCGGAAGCTCGGCCGCGTCCTCGACGCGCTCGCCGTGCAGCCCCAGGGCCCGCGCTAGGCCCGCGTAGTCGCAGTCGGCGAGCTTGGTGCCGACGCAGGCGTCGTAGGTGACCTCCTGGTCGTAGACCTCGATGTTCCAGGCGGCGTTGTTGGCGACGATGAAGACGACGCCCGCGCCGTGGCGCCTGGCGGTGTCGATGTCGATGGCGTTGAAGCCGAAGGAGCCGTCGCCGGTGATCACCGCCACTTGGGTCTTGGGGCGGGCGAGCGCGGCGGCGATGCCGAAGGGGACGCCGACGCCGAGGCAGCCGAGCGCGCCCGGGTCCAGATAGGTGCGGGGCGAGAGCGCGACGCGGGCGAAGCTCAATATGTCGCCGCCGTCGGCGATCACGATCGCCTCCTCGTTGAGCGTATCCCTGAGCGCGCCCAGCAGCATGAGGGGATGCATCCGCCCGTCGGCGCCTGGGGCGGCGCCGGCGAGGCTCGCCGCCATCTTGGCGACGCGCTCCTCGTGCTTGGCCCGCGTGGCGCCGGCCCAGCCGCGGTCGGTCTTGGGCTTGGCGTTGCCGGCCTGCTTCAGGATCGCGATGAGCGCCTCCTGCGGGTCGGCCAGGATCTCGACCTCGCCGCGCCTATTGTCGGCGAGCTCCTCGAAATTGTCGGCGATCCGCAGGAAGGCGGCGTTCTCGAAGACCGCCGGCGAGCCATAGGCGAGCTGGAAGTCGAGCTTGCGGCCGAGCGTGATCACGAGGTCGGCCTCGCGCATCACCTGGCCGCGCATGGCGTTGACGAGGCTGGGGTGGTCGTCGCCCACGAGGCCCCGCGCCTCGGTGGTGTCGAGGTAGAGCGCGCCGGAGCGCTCCAGCAGCCCGGAGAGCTCGGCGGCGCAGCCCCGCGCCCCGCGCCCGGCGATGACGAGGGGGCGCTTGGCCCCCCAGATAAGCGCCGCCGCCCGCTCCACGTCGCCGGCCGCCGGCATCAGCACGGGCCGCGGTTTGGGACGCATCAGCTCGTCCCGCTCGAGCGCCGCCGGAAGCGCCTCGCGCAGCAGGTCGGTGGGGAAGTCGATATAGGCGGGACCGGGCGCGCCGCCATGGCCCAGCGCCCGGGCGCAGGCGGCGTCGAGCTCGCCGAGGACGAGCCCCCGCTCGCGCACGGTCCGCGCGTAGCGGGTGATGCCTTGCACCATCGCCACGTGGTCGAGGCCTTGGAGAGCGCCGCGGAATTCCTGCGGGCGGGGCGGCGTGCCGGAGATCACCAGCACCGGCGCGCGCGCCACATGGGCGTTGGCGATGCCGGTGATGGCGTTGGTGACGCCGGGACCGGCGGTCACCAGCGCCACGCCCAGCTCGCCGGTGATCTCGGCGTGGGCCTGGGCCATGTGGAGGGCGGCGCGCTCGTCGCGCACGTCGATGATCTGGATGCCGGCGCGGTCCACCTCGATCCAAATCGGCATGATGTGGCCGCCGCACAGGCCGAAGACGCGCCCGACGCCCCGGACGGCGAGAAACCGGGCGACAGCGCCGGATACCGAATTCGCGCCGGGGGTGCCGCCGGACATGTACTTAACTGACGCCTCCACAACCTACACGCCGCAAAGGGGAATGGGCTCCAAGCGGCGTTTTATCTCTCCGCGTCGGCGACGGGTGGTGAGGCCTCGCGCCTGCCCCCCGAATGAGCGCGGGTTTTTTTGTTACCTACACCGGAAGTTACGTAAAAGGAAGTACGGGGATGTACGGCACAAGGACGCAGGGCCCGGGCCCCGGGGCCGGGAGCGCGGCGGTGGCCGGTTTTTAGGCCCGGCCCGCCATGCTATAGGGGCGGCCGCGGGCGCGGTCCCGCGCCCATGGAGAGGGCCGAAGTCCATGAATCGTTTCGAGCGCCATCCCGTCCTGACGGCGGTCATCCTGATCGGGCTGCTCGCAAGCGCGCTGCTGTTCGCGGCCGAATGGGCGTTGCGCCCGGCGGGCGGAAGCGCCCGGGACCTGCCCGCGAAGCGTTTCCTGGCGATGCGCGAATGGCTGCCCAACTCGACCCACACCTACCGCACGCCCAAGGCCCGCTACAACGACCCCGCCGGACCGATCGACGACAGCTACACGATCGCCATCGACGCCCAAGGCTTCATCAAGCCCTCGATCCGGCACGCCAAGCCCGATTTCGAGATCGCCTTTCTCGGCGGCTCCACCACCGAATGCCTTTATCTGCGGCCGAAGGAGCGCTTCCCGGCCCGCGCCGGCGGGCTGCTCGAGGCGCGCACCGGCCTCGAGATCAACGCCCTCAACGCCGGGCGTTCGGGCAATCACTCCATGCACTCGCTCGTCAACATGATCGGCAAGGTGCTGCCGCGGCGGCCGCGCTACGCGGTGCTGATGCATGCCACCAACGACATCGGTTGGCTCGGCGGCCACGGCACCTATTGGATGAACAAGAAGGACATCGCGCTGGTGCAAAGGCGCGACCGCGGCACCACCCAATTGCTGCGCGACCTGCGCGACCGCACCTTTCCCTATACCTTCCGGGCGCTGTCGCGGGGCTGGAAGGCGCTCAAGTTCCGCCTGGCCGAGGCGTTGTCGAGGGGCGATCCGAAGGGCATCGCGCCCTCGCCCGAGACGCCGCCGCGGGCCAAGGCGCCCCTGCCCGCCGCGCCGCCAGGCCCCAAGGAGCTCGAGCGCCGCAAGATATTGCGGGAGAACTACGAGCCGGCGCTGCGCAGCTTCGTGGCCCTGGCCAAGGCCTGGGGAGTGAGGCCGGTGCTGATGACCCAGATGCTGGCGCGCGAGGGGATAGGCACCGGAGCGGGGGCGGAGGGCGGTCTGCTGGGGGCAGAGGAGCTGGCGCGCGGCGACTTCGACGCGGCGAGCTTCTCCTCGATCCACGCCTATGCCAACGCCATCGTCGCCCATGTGGCCGAAAGCGAGGGCGCGCTGCTGATCGATCTGGCGGGCGCGCGGGACTGGCAGCCGGGCGACGTCTATGACGGGCTGCACTTGACGCCCACCGGCGCCGAGCGGGCGGCGGAGATGATCGCCGGCGCCATCGCCGCCGATCTCAAGGCCAGGCCCGCCGCCAAGGGCGCCGCGCCGGCCGAGAAGAAGTAGCGACAATTTGAATCGAATTGACGGCCGCATCTTCGCCGAACGGAAGGACTTTTGATCTAAAGCTGGCGGTTACGGTTCACCGAGGTCCTGCCCATGTCGAAGTGGATCATCATCGCGCTGCTTTTCGTCTTCGCCGGCGGCGCGGCCCTTGCGGCCCACCTCGACACGCTCAATGACCATCCCTATTTCGCCTGCGCCGGTCAGCGCGTCGCCGTGTTCGGTTACGGCAACCGCGCCGGACCGGTGGCGGAGATGGCGGCCATCATTCGCTGGTCGCAGGAGGCCGAGAAGAAGTTCGGCAAGTCATTCGGCGATTGGGCGATGGCTCAAGACCGCTTCGTCCAGTGCCGGCGCTGGAGGAATACCCCCTATCACCAGTGCCGGATAGCGGCCTTGCCGTGCAAACCGAAGGAAACAGACACTTAGAGCATCCCCCCAACCAAGCATCAACACTCCCATCTCTTGGGTACTCAAAGGGGATGAAGCCTCGCGCTTCATCCCTCTTTCTTTTGGTTTTTGCTTTTCCTCGAATTTGGCCGCGAGGCTCCGCGAAGGGCTACTCGCCGCCGATGGCGACCGCAAGCGAGAGGCCGCCGCCGTAATCGTCGTCGGGTCCGTTGGTGCCGTAGAGCCCCTTGGCGCCGAGGGTGAAGCGGCCCAAGGTCGCGTCGAGCCCACCGTCAAAGTTCCATTGGGTGGTCTCGCCCGAATCGACGTTGACGATGGCTCCGACAAAGGCCCCCTGGGCGGGCAGGACCAAGGTGTGTTTGTCGTCGATGATCCGATCAACGCCGACGCCGACGAAGGGCTGCCAGAGGATACCGTGCGAGGCGACGAGGGCGTGGAGCCGCGCCTGGGTGCCGTAATTGCTGTAGTCTTGCTCCTGCTTGCCGAAGGTGTTTCCGGCGCTGTCGATGAAGTTGCCGCTATCGTTCTCCGAACGTCCACCCTCGACTCTCAGATCGAGGAAGAGCGCGTACGGTGCCATCACATCAGCGGCACCCGAAGCGGCGAGCAGGAAGCTGCGCCCCATTGCGAGCTGCCAGGAATTGCCCTCGGTGTCGAACGACCCTTGCGAAGCGAGCGCGAAGTTGCGGAAGTCGGCGTCGCCCGCCTCGTATTGGAACCCGCCTGCGATAAAATAGGGCCCGAAGCCGTAAAGCGCGTTGACGCCCCCAAAGGTCGTGTCGACGTCCTTGGTGCCGGCGCTTTGAAGCCCAA
>CAYVYD010000037.1:0-3848 GCA_964454415.1 uncultured Hyphomicrobiaceae bacterium
CAAGAATTTCAACGGCGTCGCCCTGCCGCCGCCGCTCGACGAGAACGGCAATCTGATCGACGACTTTCAGTTCGATCCCGGCGCGGGCGGCGACATCGTCGTTGTCCGCGCCTTCTATGACTGGGATCTGATCGCCGCGGTGCCTGGCGCGGGACTGGGCAACATGGCCGGCGGCCACCGCCTGCTGTCGGCGACCGCCGCCTTCCGCAACGAGCCGTTCTAGGTCCGCGCGAGGGGAGATGGAAAGATGACAGGTGTGCTTCGCCATTTGGCGTTTTTCGGCCGCAAGGCGCCCTTCCTGCGGGACGACCAGGGGCTCGGCGCCATCGAATTCGCGCTCATCGTCCCGCTGATGATCACGATGTATCTGGGCGCGGTCGAGTTCGGCCACGCGCTCACCATCGACCGCCGCGTGACCGCGGTCGCGTCCTCCACCGCCGACCTCGTCGCCCAGGTCGACCAGGTGGACGACGCGGACATCTCCGACATCTTCGCCGCGGCGACCTCGATCATGTCGCCCTACGACACCGCGCCGCTTTCGATCGTCGTCGCCAGCGTCTACGCCGACGCCAACAACAACACCAAGGTGCGATGGAGCGAGGCCCGCAACGGCGCTGCCCACGCGCCGGGAAGCGCCTTCACCCTCCCCAGCGGTCTGACCCAGCCCTATTCGAGCGTGATCGTCGCCGAGGTGAGCTACACCTACAACCCGCCTGTCGGCCAGTTCCTGACCGGGGGAATCACCATGACCTCGACCTTCTATCTGAAGCCCCGCCGCTCGCTCGAGGTCAAAAAGGTCTGATCACCCGGGCGCGCCGCCGGCCGCGCCTGGTCGCCTTCCCTTTCCGCCACGGCGGCTTTGTTGCTAAGATCGCCTCCCTTGACGCCGGCGCCGCGAGACGAACGGACGGCCCGGCCGGACACAGCGGCAATCGAGCCCGAATCAGCACGACATGGCCTGGACCCGGAAAATTCTGCGCGTGAACCTGACCGACGGGGCCTGCGCGGACGAGCCGCTCAACATGGAGTGGGCGGACAAATATTTGGGCCAGCGGGGGCTTGCCACCAAATATCTCTACGAGGAGATCGACCCCAAATGCGATCCCCTGGGGCCTGACAACAAGCTGATCTTCGCGACCGGCCCGCTCACCGGCACCCCGGCCTCGACCGGCGGGCGCTACTCGGTCGTCACCAAGGGCGCGCTGACCGGCGCCATCGCCTGCTCCAACTCGGGCGGCTTCTTCGGCGCCGAGCTGAAATTCGCCGGCTACGACATGGTCATCGTCGAGGGCGTGGCGCCCGAGCCCGTCTATCTCACCGTGTTCGACGGCACCTGCGCGCTGGTCGAGGCCGGCGAGCTCTGGGGCAAATCGGTCTGGGAGGCGGATGCCGCGATCAAGGCCCGCCACGGCGATCCGGCGATCCGCGTCGCCACCATCGGCGTGCCGGGCGAAACGGGCGTGCTCTACGCCTGCATCATCAACGACCTGCACCGGGCGGCCGGGCGCTCCGGCGTCGGCGCGGTGATGGGGGCGAAACGGTTGAAGGCGGTCGCGGTGCGCGGCACCGGCGGGGTGGCCGTCGAGGACCCCGAGCGCTTCAAACGGGTGACGGCCGAGAAGAAGCGGGCGCTGATGCGCCACCCGGCGCGCCGTCCGCTCACGCGCCACGGCACCAACGCGCTAATGAACGTGGTCAACGAATCGGGCGCGCTCAAGACCCGCAACGCCCGCGAGGTGCGCTTCGAGGGCGCCCGCGCGATCTCTTCCGAGGCGATGGCCGAGCCGCGTGGTGAGGCGGCGAAGCCCAACCTCGTCGCCAACGCCGCCTGCTTCGGCTGCTCGATCGCCTGCGGCCGCATTTCCAGGATCGACCCCGACCACTACACCGTCGTCAACAAGCCGGAATATTGGCACTCATCCGGCGGGCTCGAGTTCCAGGCGGCCGCCGCGCTCGGCGCGGCGACGGGCGTCGACGACCTCGACGCGCTCACCTATGCCAACTTCCTCTGCAACGAGCAGGGGCTCGATCCGATCTCCTTCGGCGCCACGCTGGCCGCGGCCATGGAGCTCTACGAGGCGGGCGTGCTGACGCCCAAGGACACCGGCGGCTTGGCGCTCGAGTTCGGCTCCGCCCCGGCGCTCACCGCCGCGGTCGAGCTGACGGCCAGGGGCGAGGGTTTCGGCCGGGAGCTGGGCCAGGGCTCCGCCCGGCTCGCCACCAGATTCGGGCGCCCGGAGCTCTCGATGACGGTCAAGGGCCAGGAGCTGCCCGCCTTCGATCCGCGCGGCGCCCAGGGCATGGGCCTCGCCTACGCCACCGCCAACCGCGGCGCCTGCCACACCCGTGGCTACGCCGCCGCCTCCGAGCTGCTGGGTTGGCCCGAGAAGGCCGATCCCCTGAGCGCCAGCGGCAAGGCGGTCCTGGTCAAGACCCTGCAGGACGAGACCTCCGCGGTCGATTCCTCCGGCCTCTGCCTCTTCACCACCTTCGCCTGGACGCTCGACGACATCGCCCCGCAGCTCGACGCCGCCTGCGCCGGCGGCTGGACGCGGGCGAAGCTCGCGGAGGTTGGCGAGCGCATCTGGAACCTGGAGCGCCGCTTCAACCTGGAGGCGGGCTTCACCGCGTCCGACGACACCTTGCCCAAACGCCTGCTCAAGGACGCCGCCGAGGTCGGCCCCGCCGCGGGCCGCACCAGCGAACTCGAGCGGATGTTGCCCGAATATTACCGGCTGCGCGGCTGGACCGGGGAGGGCGTGCCGACCAACGAAACGGTCTCCCGCCTGGCGCTTTAGGTCATGAACATCACCCTCAAACTCTTCGCCGCGCTCGGCGATCTGCTGCCCCCCGAGGCGCGTGCCAACGCGGTCGAGATCGAAATCGCCGAGGGGGAAACCGTCGGCGACGTGCTGGCCCGCCACCAGGTGCCGCTGGAGACCTGCCATCTGATCCTGCTGAACGGCCGCCACCAGCCCCGCGAGCGGGCCGGCCGCGCGCGGCTCGCCGAGGGCGACACCATCGCCGTCTGGCCGCCGGTCGCCGGTGGCTGAGCCAGGGCCGCGCCCCGGACAGGCGATGACGACGAGGACGACCATCCAACCCCGCTATCTGTTTCCCCACGGCGCGCCGCAGGAGAAGGCGCGGCTTAAGCTGATGTCGGTGATGCTCGATCCCCACACCCTCTTCCGCATCGAGGAGCTGGGCCTGGCGCCGGGCTGGCGGTGCCTGGAGATCGGCGCCGGCAACGGCAGCGTCTCGCGCGCGCTGTGCGAGCGCGTCGGCGAGCGGGGCCGCGTGGTGGCGGTCGATCTGGAAACCGAGCTGATCACGGCGGGCGCGCCCGCCAATCTCGAAGCGCGCCGCGCGAACATCCTGGACACCGCATTCGAGGAGGGCGCCTACGATCTCGTCTACACCCGCGCCGTCCTGCACCACCTCCCGCAATGGCGCCAGGCGCTGCAAAGGATGGCCGCCGCGCTCAGGCCCGGCGGCGCGATGCTGGTCCAGGAACCCGACATGCACCCCACCGAAGCCGCCGAGAGCGGCGATTGGCGCGCCTTCTGGATGGGCTTCTTCGCCTGGGGCGGGGAGCGCGGCGTCGACTATCGGCTGGGGCGCAAGGTGCCGCCCGCCTTGAGGGAGCTCGGCTTCGAGGAGGTAAGGAACTTCGGCGAAACCGTCCATTTCGCGGGCGGCTCGGATCCGGCCGAGTTTTACCGTCTTTCCATGGCGCGGATCAGGGACGAGCTCGTCGCCTCCGGCCATGTGAGCAATGTGCTGTTTGAGCGCTTCGTCGCGCTGCTCGCCGACCCCGGCCATTGGGGCATGAACATCTCCTTCATGGC
>CAYVYD010000037.1:3948-13276 GCA_964454415.1 uncultured Hyphomicrobiaceae bacterium
TGTATAGAATTTGCACATGGACCTTCACTCGAGGAGGAAGTGATGGTTCGACCGATGCTTTCCATTGCGCTCGCGGCGCTCGCCGTGGTTGGGCTTGCGGCCCTGGACCTGCGTCTTGCCGGCGCGCGGGCCGCGGGTCCGAACGACAGCGCGATCGCCTACACCAACCGCGGCCTGGTCTATCTGGAGCAGGGCGACTACGACCGGGCACTGGCCGACTTCGACAGGGTGGTCAAGCTGTTTCCCGGCAACCCGATCGGCTACTACAACCGGGCGCTCGCCTACCGCAACAGGGGCGACTACCAACGCGCCATCGCCGATTACGGCAAGGCGATCAGGCTCAATCCGAGATATGTGGCGGCCTACAACAACCGGGCCTGGGCCTATTACAAGTGGGACAAGCCCGCGATGGGCTTGCGCGACGCCAACAGGGCGATCGCGCTCGACCGCAAATTCGCCCCCGCCTACGGCACCCGCGCGAACATTTACGAGGCCATGGGCCACAGTGACAAGGCCATCGCCGATCATCGCAAGCTGCTCGAATTGGAGCCGACGAACGAGGAAAGCAAGCAGGCTCTGGCGCGCCTTTCGGCGGCGACCGGCCAGGAGATCGAAAGTCTGCCGCCCGGCGGCGGCCCCGCTCTGTCGCCGCCGGTGAATTCCGGTCCCGGTTCAGATGACCAGGGCGACCCGCAAAACGCAAATTGAAGGACGGCGGCCTTTGACGGCAACGTCCCGGCGCTCAATCTAAAGCTTTTTCGTTTTTAATTGAATCGCTCAAACGCTCTAGCCTTTTGATTTTTCGCGCTTTTTAAAGGAAAACCGGTTCCCACTTTTCCTAAAGCGCTCTAATCGAGCGGCACGCCGGTCTCGAGGATGCCCTTCATGCGCTTCTCGACCCGCGTCTTCACTTCCTCCGGATTGGTGTAGATGTAGAAGCGCCCGTCCCTGATGCCCTGGAGCGCGATTTGCGCGACCTCGTCCGGCGTCATGCCGTTCACGGCGAGCCAGGCGTGGATGCGCTCGCGCCGCCCGGCGCGCTTCTCGGCCTCCTCGCCGTCGAGCGCGAGCTTGAGGCCGGCCGGCCGGTTGCGCTCCGAGAGCCCGAAATCGCTCGCCACCGCGCCCGGCGCCAGCAGCGCGGCGCGCAGCTTCGAGCCCGCCTCCTTGAGGTCGTAATGAAGCCCCTCGGTCATGCGCGTGATGGCATGCTTGGAGATGCCGTAGACGGACGAGGTCCCGGTCGAGAGGCCGACGAAGGAGCTGGTGTTCATCACCACGCCCTCCTCGTCTTGGGCGATCATGCGCGGCACGAAGACCTGAAGCCCGTTCAGGATGCCGCGCAGATTGACGCCCATGATCCAGTCCCAGTCCTGATCCGGCGTCTCCCAGATTGGACAAGACGCGCCGGTGACGCCGGCATTGTTGCAGAGCACGTGTACCGCGCCGAAGCGGGCATAGGTCTCCTCCGCAAGCGCGCTCACCTGGTCCTTGTCGGCGACGTCGGTGACACGCGAGACCACCTCGGCGCCGTTGCCCTCGAGCTCTTGGGCGACGCCCGCCAACCGGTCCGCCTCGACATCGGCGACCGCGAGCTTCATGCCTTCGCCCGCGAAGGCCCGCGCGAGCCCCGCGCCGATGCCGCTCGCCGCCCCGGTGACGACGGCGACCTTGCCACCGAAATCCTTCATGATGCCTCCCTTGCCTGTTGGCGCACGCCCCACAGATCGTAATCGTCGGCGTGCTCGATTTTGACCGGGACCACGTCGCCCGGCCTTAAATCCGTCTCGCCGTTGAGGAACACGCAGCCGTCGATCTCGGGCGCGTCCCAGGCCGAACGCGCGATCGCGCCCTCGCCGTCCACCTCGTCGACGAGCACCTCGATGGTCTCGCCCACGCGCCCGGCGAGCACCTCGGCGCTGACCGCCCGCTGGCGCTCCATTAGCCGCCGGTAGCGCTCGGCCTTGACCTCGTCCGCCACCTGCCCCGGCAACGCGTTGGAAGCCGCCCCCGCCACGTCCTCATATTGGAAGCAGCCGACGCGGGTGAGGCGCGCCGCCTCGAGCCAGGCGAGCAGCTCCTCGAATTCAGCTTCACCCTCGCCCGGGAAGCCAACGATGAAGGTGGAGCGGATCGCGAGCGCGGGGCAGATCTCGCGCCAGCGCTCGATCCGGCGCAAGGTCTTCTCCTGCGCCGCCGGCCGGCGCATCGCTTTGAGGATCGCGGGCGAAGAGTGCTGGAAGGGGATGTCGAGATAGGGGAGGATGCGGCCCTCGGCCATCAGCGGCAGCACCTGATCCACATGCGGATAGGGGTAGACGTAGTGCAGCCGCACCCAGACGCCGAGCTCACCCAGCGCCTCACATAGGTCGAGGAAGCGTGCCGGCACCCGCTCGCCCCGCCAGTCGCTCGCGGCGTAGTTGAGGTCGAGCCCATAGGCGCTGGTGTCCTGCGAGATCACCAGCAGCTCCCTGACGCCGGCGGCGGCGAGGCGTTCGGCCTCGGCGAGCACGTCGCCGGCCTGCCGGCTCGCGAGCCGCCCGCGCAGGTGCGGGATGATGCAGAAGCTGCAGGCGTTGTTGCAGCCCTCGGAGATCTTGAGATAGGCGTAATGGGAGGGTGTGAGGCGAATGCCCTGGGGCGGCACCAGCTCGAGGAAGGGGGCATGCGGGGCAGGAGCCGTCTCGCGGATCGCCGCCATCACCGCCTCTTGCGCCTGTGGCCCGGTGACCGCGAGCACGGCCGGATGGATGGCGCGGATCGCCTCCTCGTCGCGCCCCATGCAACCGGTGACGATGACGCGCCCGTTCTCGGCGAGCGCCTCGCCGATCGCCTCGAGCGATTCGGCGCGCGCGCTGTCGAGAAAGCCGCAGGTATTGACCACCACCGCGTCGGCGCCCGCGTAATCGGGCGCGATCTCGTAACCCTCGCTCCGCAGCGCGGTGATGATTCGCTCGGAATCCACCAACGCCTTGGGACAGCCCAGGGAAACGAAACCGACCTTGGGAACGCGTTTGACCATGCCACCTTATAGGCAAAGGGCGCGCCGCCGTCAGCGCCCCATCGCCTTGGCTATCCCGCAAGCTAGCGCAGGAACTGATTGAGCAGATCCTTGGGAGTGACCTTCTGGCTCTCCTCGGCGGCCTCGCCCTGGGTGCCGGCATCACCGGCGGATTGGGCGGTCCCCTGGCTGTCGCCGCTCTTCTTGCCGAGGAAATTGTCGAGCACCTTGCCGAGGTCCTTCTTGTTGCCCTTGAAGTTCTTGACCACGTTGCCGAGCTGTTTGACCGCTTCCTCCGGGCTTTGCATGATGCGCTCCAGATCCGGCCTGATGCCGGGATTGTCGAGCGGTCCCGATATCTTGAACGGGATCACCAGCCCAGCCAGGTCCTTCTCGCCGCCCTGCCCCTCGAGGCTGGCGACGAGCCGGGGCTCCAGGGTGAAGTCGATCCATTCGCGCGGCAGGTCGACCGTCCCCGCGCCCCCCATGCGCACCAGAGGCCCGACCAGCTGCAGGTCGGAATTTTTCACCACGCCGTTCTGCACGGTGTAGGTGCCGCTGAGCTCCGAGAAGTCCGTCTTGAGGCGGGAGTTGCGGTCGACCCCCTGGAGCTGGCCGAGCGAGATCGAGCGGATCATCTGCGGAATGTTGAGGCCCTCGATGGCGCCGTCGGTGAAGTGCACGGTGCCGTTGCCCTGGAGCGAGCGCACCAATTCGTTTTGCGAGCGTCCCGCGCCCGAGATGGCGAGGGTGAGGTTGGCCCGCCCCGATATCCAGTTGAACGCCAGGGCGTCCGACATGATCGGCAGCGCGGCAACGTTCACCAGATTGAAGGCGGCGCCCAGGGCCGGCACGGGCCGGTCGCCATAGAGGGTGAGCTGTCCGCGTCCCTGACCGTCATAGAGGTGAAGCTCGTTGAGATCGGCGGTGAGCCGGCCGGCCTCGACCCGGGCCTTGAGGACGCTCTTGCCGATCTTGATGCGGTCATAGAACAGGGCGCCGGTGGCGAGATCCATATCGGCGTCGAACAGGGCGAGGCCGCTGAAGTCGATCGCCCGCTGGCTCCATCCCCGCACCAGCGGCGCGCTCTTCTTGGCGCGGCCCTCATCCTCGCGGTTGAGCTGCTCGATGAAATCGGTGAGCGATTGGTCGGGCTCCGAGGCGGGCGCGCCGGTCCGCTCCGCGCCCTGCCCGCCGCCGCCGCCATCGGACGGGGGCCGCGGCGTGGCGCGCACGTCGATCGGCGCCGGGCGCAGGAAGACGTTGAGGTCGAACTTGTCGAGGGCAAGCCTGGAGCGCACATGGGGCTTGGCGCCCGAAAGCCGCAACGTCGCCTCCCCTTGGCCCTTCATGCCGTCCATGTCGAGACGCAGATTGGCTAGCGTGACCACTTCGGCCGTGGCGGTGACGTCGCTGGCGATCTTGGCCGCGCCGAAGCCGCCCGGCGTCGGCACCGGAGAGCCGAGCCAGGCCGCGAAATTGCGCAAGGAGGGCGACGAGCCCTCGAGCCGGCCCTTGGCGAGCGGGCCGCCGCCCAACCGCGCCTCGCCCTTGAACGCGCCGGTCATGTGGCCCGAGGAGAGGTTGACGTTGACGGGCGACGCCTCGTTGGCGAGCAGCTTTTGCGGCGAGGCGACCGTACCCTCGATCGCGACCTGTTCGCGCTGCCAGTCGAAGGTGCCCTCGGCCTCGAGCGGCTCGCTGATCTGCGGAAGCGTGAGCTTGACGTTGACCGCGTCGATCCGCTGGAGCGTTCCGCTGCGCTCGTCGCTGTATTTGACCGTGCCGTCGACGATCCGCACGTCGCCGAGCTTCAGATCCTGCAATTGCCCGGAGGCGAGCCCGCCCGCCTGGGCGTGAAGGACGCGCCGCGCCGCCCGGGCGCCGGCCTCCGCGTGCCTCTCCGCCTCGCCCGCCGCCAGCGCGAAATCCCAGTTCCGCCGCCCTTCCTTGTCGACGCGCAAATCGAACACCGGATGGTCGAGCACGAACTGCTTCACCTCGATCCGCTGCGAGAGCAGCGGCAGCAGGCGCAGATTGACGTTGAGCGCCTCCATGGCGAGCATGGTGCCCTTGCCCATCGCCGGCGGATTGGACAGCTTGACCTTGCCGAGCCGCACGCCGATGTCGGGGATGATCGAGACCGACGTCTCGCCCGCCACCGTCAGCTCCCGGCCCGTCTGCTGCCTGACCGCCTCGGTGATCCGGTCGCGCATGTAATCGGTCGGCACCAGCATCGGCACCACCAGCGCGGCGATGGCGACGAGGACGACGACGCCGATAATCAGTCTGAGAAGAAACCGCATGATGCCGGTCCAGCGCCTCCGCGGCGCGACCCCCTGCCCGCCTGCCTCGCAAGGGACGCGAGTTTTGGGGCGAATCAATGACGCCCCGACGCCAATTTAAGGGGACCGCCGCCGTCGCGAAAGGCCCGCTGCCGCCGAGGCGCGGTGAAAAAAAAGCGGGCCACGAAGGGCCCGCCCGGTGCACTCGATGGTTGGGGGAACTATGAGTGCGTTAGCGACAGTTGCGCCGGTGGCACCTTGATGGGGGATGCGCCGACCGACAGCGTCGTGGCGAATGCCAGAACGGCCCAGATCGTCATCGCCATCGCGATGCCCAACCAAAAGCCCTTTGGAAAAGCACGATCCCTGTCGGCGGTCCAGGTGTTGGCCGGTGTCGCACGGGGGGTCATTGACATCGACATGTTTTGCCTCCTGTCTAGGAGGCACAAGGTCGGATTGAGGGAAATTCGACCGGTGTGCCCCAAATGCCACTGTTATGGCAAAACGCGATCTCTGCCGCGTTGGTTAATTGACTATCACATTCTGGCCACATTGCAAACAAATTTATGGCGCGAGCGCCCCATTTGACGGGGATATCCGCGCATCTTCGCCGCCGTCTCGCCGCGCGGGAAGCGGCCGCTTCGGCGCTGTGGCGCTCCCGGCGCTTTCCCGCGCGGCGGTGATTCGCTTGAAAACGGGCGCCGCCCCGGCCATCCGCGCCGGCCGTAACCGCGCCCCAAACGCCAACGGCCCGCCACCGGGGCGGGCCGTCGCGATCCCTCATTTAAGCGCACCGCGCGCCGGGCGTCGGGCCCTAGGCGACCCGTTGCAGCTTGGCGTTGCGAGCCTTCGCCGCGTCGGCCTCGCCGCCGGAGGCGTTGGTGAGGTCCTTCGCCGCCGCGGTCGCCGTGGTCGGTTCGAAGATCGACACCTGCTCCTCGCTGCGCAGCGACTTGCCCTCGAAGAAGCCGCCATGCTCGAGCTTGAGCGACTGATGATAGATGTCGCCTTCCACGTGGGCGGTGGATTGCAGCGTCGCGTTGACCGCGCGGATCGAGCCGGTCACCCGGCCGTGCACATTGACGTCCTCGGCGGTGATGCCGCCGCTGATGCGGCCTTGCCGGCCGATGATGAGCGACGTGCAATAGACGTCGCCCTGGATCTCGCCCTCCACCTGGATCGCGCCCTTGGAGGTCACGTTACCGGTCACCGTGAGGTCGGCCCCGATGATGGACGGCGCCGTCCCGTCTTCGTCGATTGGTTTGGTCATGATTTTCTGGTCCCCGAACATGTCCGTATCCATTCAGTTTCAATCAAGGTATCGAATCGGTGGATTCAGACTGTGTTAAGCGGGGTTAACGAATTGCTAACGGAAATTTTAGGCGCGCGCCGCGAACGCCGCCCGTCAATGGCAGGGCATGCGGCGTGGATAGCAAGATCAACGGCGTCCGCGTGACGCCTACCTCGTCCGCAAAGGTTCAGGGCGAGTTGATCTGCAAGGCGCTCGCGGTCGACGAGGAGGCCTATTTCGACGGCACCTCGCAACGGGTCGGCGACCCCCTGGGCAGCGGCCAATCGGCCTCGTCCCAGACTTCGGGGCAAGAGAGCCAGAAGGCCAAGGCTTCCCTCGGTCAGTCGGAAAAATCCGAGGCGGCCAAGACGGACAAGAGCGAGCCCGAAAAGGTCCGACCGATGATGGCCTCCTCGCGGCCGAGCAGCTAACACCTAGAGCAGCGCCGAATTCCGCGGCCACCCGCCTTCACGGCGGGTGGCCGCGCGCGGGCGGGGCGACAGCACCCCCTATTTGACGCCGTTCCGGCGATCGCTATTGTTATCGCCTCCGGCACAATAGGTGCCCGCCGCCCCGCCTCCAGGACGCCGCCCCAGAACGCCGCCCATGAACGTCTTCATCGTCGCGGCTCACCCCGAGCCCAAATCCTTCAACGTCGCCATGCGCGACCAGGCGGCCGACTTCTTCCGCGCCGCCGGCCACGAGGTGGCCGTTTCCGACCTCTACGCCATGAACTTCAATCCCGTCGCCGGCGCCGCCGATTTCGGCGAGCGGCGCGACCCGGACTACCTCGTCTACGCGCTCGAGCAGCGCCACGGCGTCGAGACCGGCACCATCGCCCCCGACATCGCCCGGGAGCTCGAGAAGCTGCTCTGGTGCGACGTGCTGTTCCTGAACTTTCCGGTCTTCTGGTTCTCGACGCCGGCGATTCTCAAGGGCTGGATCGACCGCGTCCTGGTGTCCGGGCGCACCTATGGCGGCATGCGCTTCTACGAGAATGGCGGGCTGGCGGGAAAGCAGGCGCTGGTCAGCATCTCGCTCGGCGGCCGCCCTCACATGTTCGGCGAGAAGGCCATCCACGGCCGGCTCGACGACATGCTGCGTCACCTGCTGCGCGGCACGCTTCATTATGTGGGCTTCGAGGTGATGCCCCCCTTCGTCGCTTGGCACGTGCCCTATATCAGCGACGAGGAGCGGGGAGCGATCCTGCGCGACCACCGCGACTGGCTGGCGCGCGCCCACTCGCTCGAGCCCTTGCGGTTTCCCCGGATGGACGAGTTCGACGAGCGGCTCTATCCCAAGGGCTAGGGGCCGCGCCGGAAGCGACGCGACGCTCAGGCCGTGCGCGAGCTGCGCTGCGCCTTGCCGCCCTCCCATCGGCGGTAGACGTCGGAGATGCGGATCTTGGCCAGGTCGTCGCGCATCTTCGCTTCGAGGTCTCCATAGAGCTTCTCGAAGGTGGGGTGCACGAAGCAATTGTCCTTCCACGCCTTGAAGGGGTCGTGCATGCCGAGCGACAGGATGTCCTGGGTCTGCACCGCGTCGTGGATGTCGGCGAGCGTGATCGTCGAGGGCGCGCGCGCCAGCGTGACGCCGCCGCCGCTGCCGCGGCTGGAGCAGAGAATGCCGGCCTTCACCAGGCTGGAGACGATGCGGCGCACCCGCGAGGGGTGGGTGTCGACCATGCGCGCGATGCGGTGGGTGTTGACGCGGGCGGGGTGTTGCGCGCCGACGAAGGCCGCCACGAAGCAGGCGGTGACGAGTTAGGTCGATTTCGACATGGGTCTCCGGGAACAGCGGCGCGCGGAAGCCTTGCCAAAACGACGCCATGGGCGCCCATGTGTCAACCCGCCCGCGCCGGGGCCGCCGGACACCCATGCGAAGAGAGCCGGTTTCCCCCGTAAAAGGTGAAAATGGCCCCCACCGCCGGCCCCGCCTGTTTATCCGCGGGAAACCCTGATACCAAGAATGGCACATTGTTCGGGCAATGTTGGCCGATAGACCCGTCGGTCGGGAAGCCATTCGAGTAATTCCGGAAATTCGCATCACAGCGTAAGATACGTTCACCCATCCACCCGAAAAAAGCCGGAGCACATGATGACCATCCCACAGCGATTGAAGAGAGCGCCGCTGCGCCGCGCGGCCTCGATGATTGCGGTTGCCTGCGCGCTGCTCGCCACCCCGGCGTCGGCCGCCGAGGACGAGAGCGCCGCGGTGCTCGCCGCGAACGCCCGGTTCTACGCCGCCCTCAACAAGCTGTTCACCGGCGACGCCGCCGCCATCGAGGCGGTCTGGTCCCACGCCGGCGACGTGACCTATATGGGGCCGGGCGGCGGGTTCGAGCGCGGCTGGAGCGCGGCCTTCGAGGTTTGGAAGTCCCAGGCGGCGCTGAAGCTCGGCGGCCGGGTGGAGCCGGTCGACGTCCACATGGCGATTGGACCGGAGATCGCGGTCGTCACCAATTACGAGGAGGGCGAGAACACCAACGCCAACGGCAAGGCCGAGCGGGTGAAGCTGCGGGCGACCAACACCTACCGCAAGGAGGGGGGCGAGTGGAAGATGATCGGCCACCACACCGATCCGCTGCCCTTTCTCGCCAAGTAGCGCGCCGCCGCGCCGCCCTCGGACGGCGCTCGCGCCCCAGCCATGGGAACCAAGATCGCAGGGAGCCCCAAATGCTAACGGAGAAACAGCGGCGGATGGTGGCGTTGTTCGAGAGCCACGTCGGCGCCGAGCTCGAGGGCGACCTCG
>CAYVYD010000038.1:0-6802 GCA_964454415.1 uncultured Hyphomicrobiaceae bacterium
GCTGGCGGGCCGGCTTGTCCAAACGGATGGAAACCATCCGTTTGGGCCGGACCACCAAGCGGGGGTTCGGGTAAACGGATCAGAATCCGCTGCCGGCGAAGCCGAGCCCGAGGGATGTCCTCGGCCTGAATCCGGGCCTCGTCCGCAAAACTTGTACGCGCCGGGGCCGGCCGATCCGTCGCGCAAGCTTTGGGACGGGCGGCGGGCCGAAAGGTTCAATTCAAGAGGGTTCGGTCGGGGGAGAGGGGAGGAGCGCTAGCCGTAGCGCTTCCAGATCCGGTTGATGGCGGAGAGGATCTCGTCCGGCGTGCCGGCGAAGGGCTCCATGTTGATGCGGATGACGCCCTCGGGCGTCATCGACCAGGGCAGCCGCATCAGCAGCCGGTAATAGGAGAGCTTGCGCCAGTCGGAGGTGAGCGCGCGGGAGAGCGGCTGGGAGAGCCTGATCTGCAGCTCCTTGATCTCGATGCTGCGCAGCGCGTGGGCGCGGATCGAGACGTCCTCGATGGCGCGCCAGGCGATGACGCCGAACCCGTCGATGAAGATGCCGTATTGGTTGGCGCCGAGCCGCGGCTTGCGGGTCTCGGTCAGGGGGAAGAAGTAATAGGCGGTGGAGGCCGCGAGGACCGCGAACACCAGGGTCGCGACGCCGCCTCCCATCGCGAACACGGCGAAGAACAGCGCCGCCACGCTCCCCATGATGTAGACCCGGAAGAGCCCCTTGCCGGCGGCGTAGCCGACCGCGAAGCCTTCCGTGCGTTGGGTGACTGCCTCGGCTTCCGCCATTTCCCCGCGGTCCGTCGTTTGCGTGGTCACTGGTCTGCTTCAAACGGCCAGACCCGCCCGGGGCCGCTCGGACCGGCGGGCGGAAGGGCCGCTCGGCGGTCCCCCGGTGATCATGTTGTCGCACACACCCCGGCCCGGAGCCAGCGGACTCCGGACCGGGGCGGGTGCGGCAACATGGGGAAAACCGCTCCCTTTAAGGCGGTTCGCCCGGTCAGGCGCGTTGCGACCCGGTGCCGAATTCGGGATAGGCCTCGAGCCCGATCTCGGCGATGTCGAGGCCACTCGATTCGGATTCGGCGCTCGGACGCAGGCCGACCGTGTATTTGAGCGCCAGCCAGGTGATCAGGCTGGCGGCGATCACGAACAGGCCGATCGAGACGACGCCGACGCCCTGGGCGAGGAAGGTCGCGCCCGTATTGGTGATCGGCACCGCCATGGTTCCCCAGATGCCGGCCATCAGGTGCACCGGAATGGCGCCCACCACGTCGTCGATCTTGATCTTGTCGAGCAAGGGGACGGCGATCACCACGATCAGGCCGCCGATCCCGCCGATGATGATCGACCACAGCGGCGTCGGCGTGAGCGGTTCGGCGGTGATGGCCACCAGCCCCGCGAGCGCGCCGTTGAGCACCATGGTGAGGTCGACCTTGCCGTAGAGTATCTGGTTGAGCACCATCGCCGCGACGACGCCGCCGGCGGCCGCGAGGTTGGTGTTCATGAAGATCCGCGAGACCGACGAGGCGTCGGAGAGCGTGCCCAGCGCCAGTTGCGAGCCGCCATTGAAGCCGAACCAGCCGAGCCACAGGATGAAGGTGCCGAGCGTCGCCAGCGGCATGTTGGAGCCGGGCATGGCGTTGATCTCGCCCTTGGGCCCGTATTTACCGGCGCGCGCGCCGAGCAGCAAGGCGCCCACCAGAGCCGCCCAGCCGCCGCACGAATGCACGATGGTCGAGCCCGCGAAGTCCTGGAACTCGGCGCCCGCGAACGACTTGATCCAGCTCGCGTCGGCGCCCGAGGCGAGCCAGCCGGCGCCCCATTTCCAGGCGCCCTGGATCGGATAGATCAGTCCCGCGAGCACGACCACGAAGATCAGGAACGGCCACAGCTTGATGCGCTCGGCCAAGGTGCCAGAGACGATCGAGGCGGCGGTGGCGCAGAACACCATCTGGAAGAACCAGTCGGAGGCCGCCGCGTAGCTGCCCGCGTCGGCGTCCGGCTCGGGGATGAATTTGGGCGTCAGCGAGCCGATCAGGCCGCCGTCGACGCCGTCATACATCACGTTGTAGCCGATCGCCCAATACATGATGCCGGCGATCGCGAACAGCGCGACGTTCTTGGTGCACTGCATCGAGACGTTCTTGGAGCGCACCATGCCGGCCTCCAGCATGGCGAAGCCGGCGGCCATCCACATCACCAGGAAGCCGGTGACCAGAAAGAGAAAGGTGTTGAACACGTATTGGCTGTCGATGGGCACGGCCTTCGGCGCGGCCGCCTCGGCCGCCTCCTGGGCGATGCCGGGATCGGACCCGGCCAAAACAAGGCCCGCCGCGACGGCAAGCAGGCCCAAACGCTTCCAAATTGGTGTCATATCGTTCCCCTGTTTCGATTGAGAGCCCCATGTGAATCCCGGAAACCCGCGATCCCGGACCCGGCTTGAGTTGTCGCGCGGCCGGCCGGAGGGTGCGTTTGTCCGGACCGCGGCCCGCGGGGCCGTCTCATCGCCCCCTGGCCTTGGTCCGGCTTTCGGCCGGGCATTGTTGCAACGCACCATGGCGTTTGAGCCCATTTCAAGGCCCGTGCCAAAACGGAATTTTTTTATTATCTGTTCTAAAACAATGGCTTATTAAATTACCGCTCGAATGGCGAAAAATTGAGCGTGACCAAAATTTGTGCAATTTAGTCGCATCCCGGCGGTTTATTGTGCAGGGCACAGGGCGCCCCGCGCGGCGTCCGGCGTTGCCGGGGCGGCCGCGTTGGTGGCAGGATGCGGCCATGACCGCGCCAGATTCCGCGACCTTTCTGGGCTTTCCGGCGGCCGAGCCCGGCCGCGCCCTAGAGGCCGACATCGCCATTCTCGGCGCTCCCCACGGCACCCCCTACGTGCCGGGCTCCCCCAATGACTGCGCCGTGGCGCCCGCCACCCTCCGCGAGGTTGCCGCCGACAATACCGGGCTCATCGGTCATTACGATTTCGACCTCGGCGGGCCGCTCCTGGGGGAAGGGGGCGCCCGGGTGGTCGATTGCGGCGACGTCGATGGCGACGGCGAGAACGGCACCCGAAACCGCGCGGCGATCACCGCCGCCACCGGCGCCATCCTCGGCGCCGGCGCCAGGGCCGTTCTGCTGGGTGGCGACGACTCCGTGCCGATCCCCTTCATCTCGGCCTTCGAGGCCTTCGCGCCGTTGTGGATCCTGCAGATCGACGCCCATCTCGACTGGCGCGAGGAGCGCGACGGCGAGCGCATGGGCTGGAGCAGCGTCATGCGGCGCGCCTCCGAGATGGCTTTCGTCGAGGGGCTGGTTCAGGTGGGACTCCGAGGCCCCGGCAGCGCGCGGGCCCAGGAGGTCGCCGACGCGCTCGCCTGGGGCTCGAACCTGTTTCCCGCCGCCCGGATCCACGGCGAAGGCGTGGCGGCGGCGCTCGGCTGCATCCCCGAAGGGGTCAACTGCCTGATCACGCTCGATTGCGACGGGATCGATCCCCCCGCCATGCCCGGCATGATCTACCCCGCCCCCGGCGGCCTCAGCTACCCCCAGGCGGTGGCGCTGATCCAGGGCGCGGCGCGGCGCGCCCGCTTGGTCGGCTTCGACATCACCGAGCTGCGCCCGGCCAAGGACCCGACGGGGCTCGCGCCCTTGACCGCCTTCCGCCTGGTCGCCAACGCGTTGGGCGCGATGGCGCGGCAGGTCTGAGTCCTAGCGTTCGCTCCGGCGGATCGAGCCGGCGCAGACCTCGCCTTCCTGCGTGCCGTCGGCCCATTGCTTCGGTTGGGCGGCGCGCCCGCGGGTCATGTCCGCCAGCAGCAGCCCAGCGCATGGGATAGACGCTGCCATAGGTCACGCGCTTGTCGGGCCCGGGATAGCGGGCCTCCAGCTCGGCGTCGCGGAAGGCGATCCCGGCGCGCTGGGCGAGCTTCAGCTTTTCGAGGGATGCCGGGGCGGTCGGCATAGAGCTTCTGCGGGCGCCGCCTGCGCGCATCCAATTCGACTGCCGTGCCATCAAACCGCTTCCCCGGCATTGCCGTTGTCCATTGCGATATCAAGACCCTATCATGATCCCCGGGGCCGCCCGGCGGCGGCGAGCGGCAGAGGAGTTCCTCCCCATGGCCGAAGCCCGCGCCAAATACCGCGAAAGCCTGCCCCAGCTCGGGAGCGGGCTGTTCCTCACCGACAGCGGGCTCGAGACCTGGCTGATTTTCACCCAGGGCTTCGCGCTGCTCGAATTCGCCGCCTTCCCCCTGCTTGACGACGCCCGCGGACGCGGCCATATCGTCGCCTATTTCCGGCGCCACGGGCGAATCGCCGTCGGCGCCGGTCTTGGCTTTATCCTGGAGGCGCCGACCTGGCGGGCGAGCGCGGCCTGGGGCCGGCGGCTCGGTTACGGCGCCGCCGCGCTGGCGCGCGTCAATCGGGAGGCGATCGAGCTGATGCTTGCGCTGCGCGCGGAATTCGAGACCGGGGCAAGCCCCTTCGTGGTCAGCGGCCAGCTTGGGCCGGCGGGCGACGCCTACCGCCCGGAGGCGCTGATGACGCCGGCGCGGGCCGAGCGCTATCACGCGCCCCAGGTCGCGGCCCTGGCGGACGCCGGCGCCGACCTGGTCTCGGCGCTGACGCTCACCCATACGGGCGAGGCGGTGGGCATCGTCCGCGCCGCGCGGGCGGCGGGGGTTCCGGCGGTGATCTCCTTCACGCTGGAGACCGACGGGCGGCTGCCGAGCGGCGAGGGGCTCGCCGAGGCGATCGCTCTGGTCGACCGCGCGACGGGCGGAGGCCCCGCCTATTACATGGTCAATTGCGCCCACCCGACCCATTTGGAGGGCGCGCTTGCGGGCGGTTCCGGCGGGGCGGGAGGCGATGCGCTCTCGCGCCTGCGGGGGCTGCGCGCCAACGCCTCGGCCAAGAGCCACGCCGAGCTCGATGAAGCGGGCGAGCTCGACGAGGGCGACGCCCAACAGCTCGCCGGCCAATACCGGGCGCTGCGCCGCCGCCTGCCGGGCTTGACCATCCTGGGCGGCTGCTGCGGCACCGATCACCGCCACGTGGCGGCGATCGCCGGGGCGTGTGCGGCATGAGCGCGCCTCCCGCGAAGGGGGCGGAAAACCGGTCATGGGACC
Organism: uncultured Hyphomicrobiaceae bacterium; assembly: GCA_964454415.1. Classification (GTDB taxonomy): domain Bacteria; phylum Pseudomonadota; class Alphaproteobacteria; order Rhizobiales; family Methyloligellaceae; genus JAJFHN01. The sequence continues at coordinate 5,121 of CAYVYD010000038.1, forward strand.
AGAGGAGATGACGAAGGTGGCAAGGCTGGCGGAGAGATCCAAGCGCGGGGACGCCGCTGCGTGGCGGCGGCGCGCGGGCGTGCCGTGGGCGCGGCTGTTGCGGCTGATGGGGCTGGCGGCGGCCGTCTCCGCGGTTTCGAACCCCGCCTGCGCCGCGCGCGAGCCGGTCGTCGCCGGCTGGGTCGAGAACACCTGGATCGGCGACGGCGGCCCCAGTATTCGGGTCCGCGCCAAGCTCGATTCGGGCGCCAAGTCGTCCTCGATCAATGCCCCCGACTACGAGCTATACACCCACGAAGGCAAGCGCTGGGTGCGCTTCCGCCTCATCAACGAGCGCGGCGAGGGCGTGCGCATCGAGGAGCGCGTGGTGCGCTCGGTGCGCATCAAGCGCGCCGGGGTCAGGATGCGCAAGCGCCCGGTGGTGCGCTTGAGGATCTGCGTCGCCGGCGTCTCCGGCCGCGCCCAGTTCACCCTCGCCGACCGCTCCGACATGAACTATCAACTGCTGATCGGCCGCACCTTCCTCAAGGGGCGGATCCTGGTCGATTCGAGCCGCTCCTTCCTGGGGTCCGGCAAATGCGAGCGCCTCTAGGTCCGCGGGGGCTGGGCTGAACCCATGGGACTGCGACACGTCATCGTTCTGGCCGCCGCGCTCACCGCCGTCGGGACGGCGCTGTTTCTCTACAAGTGGCTGGTGATCGGCCTGCCGCTCACCGCCGGCGCGCGGGCTGCCGCCTGGGACGTCGAGGCGCAGATCCGCTTCTCCGCCCGCGGCCGGCCGGTCAAGGTCTCGGCCTTCATCCCCCGCGACAGCGCCGGCATGCACGTCTTCGACCAGCGCTTCGTCGCGCCCGGCTACGGGCTCTCGGCCAGCACCGCCGGCCCCAACCGCCAGGTGGTGCTGGCGACTAGGGCCGCCCAGGGCCGCCAGGTGATCCACATCCGCTTCATCGTCAACCGGCTCGCCACGCCCGAGCCCGCCCCCCGGCGGGTCACCGCCCGGCCGGAACCGGCCGGGCTCGAGGGCGCCAGGCTGCTGGCCGGCCAGGAGCTGCTGCAGGCCGCGCGCTCCCGCTCGGCCGACGAGCGCACGCTGGTGGCGGCTCTGATGCGCGCTATCGCCGCCCCCAGGCCGAGCGACGCGGTGCGCGAGCTGCTGGGCCGCGCGCCGACGCCCGCCAGGCGGGTCGACGCCGCCGTCAATGTGCTTTCGCTCGCCGGCATCGCCGCGCGCCGGGTCAACGGCGTCGACCTCGCGGGCCCCAGCAAGAACGTCACCTTCGTGAGCTGGCTGGAAGCGCTCGCCGGAGGGCGCTGGACCGGCTTCTCGGCCGAGACCGGCGAGCCGGAGCTGCCCGAGAGCTATCTTCCCTGGTGGCGCGGCGCCCAGCCACTGGTCAGCGTCGAGGGCGCCCGCGTGCCCGATCTGCGGGTCTCCTTCATCGAGCTCGAGGAGCAGACGCTCGATCGCATCCTCGCCCAGGCCGGCGCCGGCCAGTCCGAGCTGGTGCGCTTTTCCCTCTTCGGCCTGCCGCTCGGCACCCAATATGTCTACAAGGTGCTGATGGTGGTGCCCTTGGGCGTCTTCCTGCTGGTGATCCTGCGCAACGTGATCGGCATCTACTCGCTCGGCACCTTCATGCCGGTGCTGATCGCGCTCGCCTTCCGCGAGACCAACCTCG
>CAYVYD010000038.1:6902-8638 GCA_964454415.1 uncultured Hyphomicrobiaceae bacterium
CAGGCGCTGGGCGCGCTCGTCATCGCCTCGCTCTGCTATCTGGTGATGACCCAGCCGGCGATCGAATATCTGTTCTTCACCTTCCCCGAGCTGCACCTGCTGGTGCTCGCCGCCACGCTGATGATCGGCCGCTATTCGGGCTACCGCCTGCTCGAGCTCGAGCGTTTCCGCGCCCTGGCCCAAGGCGCGCGCTGATGCTTGGCCTGATCCGCAGTTTGCGTGCCGCCGGCGTGATGGGCATCAACGCCCGCAACGTCGGCTACATCATCCCCTGCAACCAGCGCCGGCTCTATCCGTTGGTGGACGACAAGGCGCTCACCAAGCGGTTGGCGCAAGCGGCGGGCCTCGCGGTGCCCGAGCTCTACGGCGTCATCGAATATGTCGGCGCGGTGGGCAACCTCGCGAAGATCGTCGAGGGGCGCGAAAGCTTCGTCGTCAAGCCCGCCCGCGGCAGCGGCGGCAACGGCATCATCGTGGTGGTGGCGCGGGTGCGCGACGCGATGCGCATGGCCAACGGGGCGCTCATCACCATGGCCGAGCTCGAATATCACGTGAAGAACGCGCTCGGCGGCATCTATTCGCTGGGCGGCCACCCGGACAAGGTGCTCGTTGAGTATTGCGTCCGCTTCGACCCCGTCTTCAAGCGGATCGCCTTCCAGGGGGTGCCGGACGTGCGCGTCATCGTCTACCGCGGCGTCCCGGTGATGGCGATGGTGCGGCTGCCCACCCGCCAGTCGGGCGGGCGCGCCAATTTGCACCAGGGCGCGATCGGCGCCGGCATCGACATGGGGAGCGGGCGCACGCTCACCGCCGTGCTCGCCAACGAGATCGTCACCGAGCACCCCGACACGCTGATGCCGGTGAGCGGGGTGGCCATCCCCCACTGGAACAAGATCCTCACCATCGCCGCCCAAACCCACGAGCTCACCGGGCTCGGCTATCAGGGCGTCGACATCGTGCTCGACCGCGACAAGGGCCCGCTGGTGCTCGAGCTCAACGCGCGGCCCGGCCTCAACATCCAGATCGCCAACCGCGCGGGGCTGGAGCCGCGGCTGCGCGCGGTGGACGCGGCCGAGGCGCACCAGCTGCCGCGCGCCAAGCGCGTCGCCTTCGCCAAGCGCGCCTTCGCGGTCGAGCTTCCCGCGCAACGCGATCCCGAGGCCACGCCCGCCGCCGCGGGGACCTGAAGCATATCCCCCGCTCGCATTCCTGTTGAATCGTCATGCCCGGGCTCGTCCCGGGCATCCAATGGGGCATTTCCGTCTTGTCCGTGGCGGTTGCGGCCGCGCCCCATTGGATCGCCGGGACAAGCCCGGCGATGACGGAGGGGGGAACACGCCGCGCCGCAAGCCCGTCCCCGTCTTTTGTTTGTCATGCCCGGGCTCGTTCCGGGCATCCAACAGGGCGGCGCGGGCTGCTTTCGGCGGCCGCGGTGGGCACCTACCAATGCGTCATGCCCGGGCTTTGTCCCGGGCATCCAATAGGGCGGCGCGGGCTCGTCTTACATTCCCTGTCGTGCCCTTGGGGCACTCCCCGCCTCTTGCTTACATTCCCTGTCGCGGATCCGCTGCGCGGCTCCACTCCCCGCCTCTTGGTTGTCATGCCCGGGCTTGTCCCGGGCATCCAATAGGGCGGCGCGGGCTGTCGTTACGTTCCCTGTCGCGGATCCGCTGCGCGGCTCCACTCCCCGCCTCTTGTTTTTCTGTCCCGGTCGTGACCTTCGGTCACTCCACGCC